>JBKJII010000123.1:0-15342 GCA_046598505.1 Caulobacter sp.
AGGTTTGGCGGCAGCCTTGGGCGCGGCCTTCGCAGCAGGCTTGGCAGCCGCTTTCGCGGGGGCAGCCTTGGCCGGCGCGGCCGTCCTGGCGGGTGCGGTCTTCAGCTGGTCATGGACAATCGCGCCGCCCCTGGTGACCAGCGCCGCCTTGAGGATCTCGTCCTCATAGTCGGGCGCCAGCTTGCCGTCCTTGTCGAGCAGCAGCACGGCGAAGGCCATCAGGTTGCGGGAATAGAGGGCCGAGGCGTCGGCGGCGATGCGGCCGGGCAGGTTGGCGACGCCGAGGATCTTCGCGCCGTTGGGCGTCTCGAACACCTGGCCGAGCTTGACGCCCTCGACGTTGCCGCCCTGCTCGACGGCCAGGTCGACGAGGATCGAGCCGGGCTTCATCGAGGCCACCTGGGCGGCCGTGACAAGGCGCGGCGCCGGGCGGCCCGGGATCAGGGCCGTGGTGATGACGATGTCCTGCTTGGCGATGTGGCTGGAGACCAGCTCGGCCTGTTTGGCCTGGTACTCTTTCGACATCTCCTTGGCGTAGCCGCCGGCGGTCTGGGCGTTCCTGAACTCCTCGTCCTCGACGGCGAGGAACTTGGCGCCGAGGGACTCGACCTGTTCCTTGGTGGCCGGGCGGACGTCGGTGGCGGTGACCACCGCGCCCAGGCGACGGGCGGTGGCGATGGCCTGCAGGCCCGCGACGCCGACGCCCATGATGAACACCTTGGCCGCGGCGACGGTGCCGGCGGCGGTCATCATCATCGGCAGGGCCCGGCCGTAGGCTTCCGAAGCCTCGATCACCGCGCGATAGCCGGCGAGGTTGGCCTGGCTGGACAGCACGTCCATCACCTGGGCCCGGGTGATCCGGGGCACGAACTCCATGGCGAAGGCCGAGGCTTTCGCCTTGGCCAGGCCCTCGAGCGTGGCGCGGTCCTGATAGGGGTTGAGGGTGGCGACGACCATGGCGCCCGGCTTCAGGGCGGCGATCTCTTCGGCCTCGGGCCCGCGCACCTTGAACAGCACGTCGGCCTTGGCGAGGGCATCCTTGAAGGATTTGACCACGGTCGCGCCGGCGGCGGCGTAGTCAGCGTCGGGGAAGCTGGCCGTGGTTCCGGCGCCGGCCTCGACGGTCAGGGACCAGCCGGCGGCGATCAGCTTCCTGACGGTTTCAGGAGTCGCGGCAACCCGCGTTTCACCGGCTCGACGTTCGCGGGTGACGGCGATGACTGGCATGGAACTCCCCATCCGGACGCGCTTCGAGTCGCGTCCCTAGGGAGCCTGTTTAGGGGATGATCTTGCCCGTTGTCGAGCCTGCCGATGGTGCGCTGCGAAAAACTATGCTGCGACGCAGCATCAGGCGCGGGATTTAGTGCCCGCCGCCCTTCTTTTCACGCAGCAGGGCGATGCCCGCGACGGTGAGGAGGGCGCCCGGGACCAGGCCGCCGAGGAAACCGGCCGGGGTGCAGAACCACAGGGACAGCATCAGGATCGCGACGGCGAGCGCCAGCGAGCCCCACTTCGTCATGCCCATGACGGCATGATAGGTGGCCGTCTGCTCGGAGATGTCCATCTCGCCGTGGTGATATTCGGAAGCCATCGGTGTTTCCTGTGTCTGGATGTCCGGGCCATACAACGCTCGGCCAATAGGCTCAAGCACCTTACCCCCTCACCCTCCCGCCGCTTTGCGGCGCGCCCCTCCCTCTCCCGTCCGGGAGAGGGTTCAACCGCGCGTCCCTTCTCCCGCGGGGAGAAGGAGGGGCCCACCCTGCGAGAGCAGGGTGGGAGGTTGAGGGGTTACGGTGTTTCGGCTGCGGGCCACCCCGCCAGCAGCCCCCTCAGCGCGCCCACAAAGGCCAGCGGCTGGTCGATCATCACGTGGTGATCGGCGTCGGGGATGGCGATCTGCGGCGAGCCGGGCGGCAGCAGGCCGCGCATGTAGTCGAGGATATGCGGCTCGGCGAGGCGGGAGCGGTCGCCCCACATCATCGCCAGCGGACAGGTGACATTGGCCAGCAACGGTCCCCGGTCCTCCATCATGAACGACGACCACATGAAGGGGTCGAATCGCCAGGTCCAGCCGCCGTCGACCTCCTTCAGCGCATTCCGGGCGATCCAGTCGGCGATGTAGGGATTCTCGCAGCCCTGCGGCGGGGCCAGGCGGAACCGGCCGAGCGCTTCGGTCAGGGTCGGATAGACGCGGTTGGGCGTCACCCGCTTGGGAGGACCGCGCCATTCCAGCTCGGGCGGACGGACCATCGAGTCGACCAGCACCACGGCCCTGAGGCGGTCGCCGTATTTGCTGGCAGCCAGCATGGTCGGGAAGCCGCCGAACGAATGGGCCACGAACACCGGCTTGCCGGCGGCGTAGAGGCCTGCGGCCTCGGCGGCGGCGAAGGACTCCAGCGCGAACTGCTCGGCGCGGTACTCGGCGCGCCAGTCGGACCGGCCCATGCCGCTCCAGCTGAAGGCCGCCACCCGCCACTCCTTGGCGAACCAGGGGGCGATGAAGGTCCACCAGTCCGCGCTGGCGCTATTGCCGTGCAGCAGCAGCAGGCCGGGCTTGCCGACCTCGCCCCAGGTCAGCAGCTCGATCTCCGCGCCCTCGAACAGAAAGGTCGAGCGCTCGGGCGCATCGGCCAGGGCGGCGTCGAACCACGGCGGGGCCGGCGGCTTTTCCCCGTTGAAGGGGGCCAGGGGAGCCGGGAACTCGGGCCAGGGCTTTTGATCGTCAGGCATGGGCCGCCTCGAACGCCTTCTCGCCCTTGCGAGGCGGCCGGGCGCCGAGCGCCTTGAACACGCCGGTGCCGGTCATCAGCAGCCGGTCGCCTGACCAGATCCGGCCGCGCACCGTGAACACCGAGTCCTCCTCGAGGGTCAGTTCGGCCGAGCCCTCGACCCAGTCGCCCAGCTTGGCGGCGGAGAGGAAGTCGGTGGTCAGGCGGACGGTGACCCAGTGGGTGGACTTCTCGACCGAGATGACCCGGCCCCAGGCCATGTCGGCGAAGCTCATCAGCATGCCGCCGTGGCAGTTGCCCATGCCGTTGGTGTGGTGCTCCTCGACCCGGAAGGCGAGCGTGCAGCCATCGGCCTCGTACTTCTCATACAGCGGCCCGATCTGGCGGCCGAAGCCTCGGGTCCAGTTCAGCAGGCTGTAGCCGGGCGGAATGTCGCCCGTCTGGGCTTCGGTAAGATCGTCGGACATGGCCCGACTCTAACAAGCGTTTGAAGCGGGGGAAAGCGGCGGTCGCCTTGCAATTTCGTATCCCGTGGGATACAACTACGTCATGATCGAGGTTCGCGAGACTTCGGCCTACGCCGACTGGTTCGCTGGCCTGCGCGATCTGCAGGCCAGAGCACGGGTGCTGGTCCGGATCCGGCGGCTCTCGCTGGGCAATTCGGGTGACGCCCGGCCGATAGGCGAGGGCGTCAGCGAACTGAGGATCGACCATGGCCCAGGCTATCGGGTCTATTTTGTGCGTCGAGGCGAACAGCTGGTGATCCTGCTGGGTGGTGGCGACAAGAAGAGCCAGCAGCGAGACATCAGCGCGGCGCTCGCCTTGGCGAAGACAGTTTGAGGGATGTGATGATGGCGACCACCAAGACGACCCTCTGGGACCCCGCCGAGCATCTGGGCGCCGAGGAGGCCCAGACCGCCTATCTCGACGCGGCCATGGAGGACGGCGATCCCTCAGTGATCACAGCGGCGCTTGGCGACATAGCCCGGGCGCGCGGCATGAGTGACATGGCGCGGGTCACCGGTCTCAGCCGGGAGAGCCTCTACAAGGCGCTCTCCCAGGATGGCAATCCGGAATTCGCCACCGTGCTGAAGGTTATCAAGGCCCTGGGTTTGCGGCTGTCGGCCGTCCCGGCCTAGACCAGCGCCTCGAACTCCTCGACCAGCCGGGCGATGTCGCGGCAGCCGGCGGCCCAGAATTCCTTCTTGCGAGGGTCCAGCCCGAACGGCGCCAGCGCCTCGACGTAGGTTTTCGTCCCGCCGGCGGCCAGCAGCGCTTCATAGAGCGGTGCGAAGCCGACCGGGTCCTCGCGACGTTTCTCCATCAGGGCCCGCACCAGCAGGTCGCCGAAGGCGTAGGCGTAGACGTAGAAGGGCGCGTGCACGAAGTGGCTGACGTACGCCCAGTAGTGCTCGTAGCCCTCGTTCAGCTTGATCGCCGGGCCGAGGCTTTCGCCCATCACCTCCAGCCACAGGTCGCCGATCTCGTCGGGGGACAGCTCGCCTTCCAGGCGGGCGTCGTGGAAGCGGGTCTCGAACTGGTGGAAGGCGATCTGGCGCACCACCGTGTTGAGGCCGTCCTCGATCTTGCCGGCCAGCAGGGCGCGGCGGTCGGCGGGCGTCGCCTCGGCCAGCAGCCGTTCGAACACCAGACCTTCACCGAAGATCGAGGCCGTCTCGGCCAGGGTCAGGGGCGTGTCGGCGAGCAGGGTGCCCAGCGGCGAACACAGGGTCTGGTGCACCGCGTGGCCCAGTTCGTGGGCCAGCGTCAGCACATCGCGCCGCTCGCCCATGAAGTTGAGGAACACGTAGGGGTGCCGGGTGGCCGTCACCGGATGGCTGTAGGCGCCCGACTGCTTGCCCGGACGCGGCCTGGCGTCGATCCACGGACTGGCGAAGAAGGTCCGCGCCTGGTCGGCGAACTTCGGGGCCAGGGCCGAGAAGCTCTCCAGCACCACGCCCCTGGCTTCCGTCCAGCTGTACTGGCGCGGCGTGGCGGCATCGAGCGGGGCGTTGCGGTCCCAGTAGTCGAGGGTCTTGCGACCCATGACCTTCGCCTTGGCGGCATAGTAGCGGTGGCTGGTCGCGGCATAGGCCTCGGTCACCGCCTCGGCCATGGCGTTGACCGCCTCGGCGTCGACTTCATTGCCGATGTGCCGCGACTGGGCCGGGTAGTCGTACTTGCGCCAGCGATCCTCAACCTGCTTCTCGAAGGCCAGGGTGTTCATCACCAGCGCCATGGTCGGGGTGCGGTCGTGCAGCGCCGCGGCCAGACCGCCCGCCGCCGCCTTGCGCCGGGCGGCCGACGGGTCGGACAGGCGGTTCAACGCTTCGGGCAAGGTCAGGTACTCGCGACCGACCTTGGCCGTGAGTTTCGCGAGGGTCTCGTCATAGAGACGCGACCAGTTGGCCACCGCTGGACCACGATCAATCAGCAGCCGCTCGAGGTCCGCCGACAGTTCATGCGGGCGGCTGAGACGCAGGCGGCGGATCCACGGGCGCCAGCGGGCGGCGGCAGGATAGGTGACAAGCGCCGCTTCGAGCTCGCCGTCCTCAAGTTCGTTGAGCTCGAGGGTGAAGAACAGGCTTTCAGCCGCGATCTGCGAGGACCGCGTCCGCAGGTCGCCCTCGAAGCGGGCCCACTCCGGATCGTTCCGCGCGGTGGAGGCGGCGAGCGAGGCATAGGCGCCGACGGTCCACAGGCCGTTGGTGGCGTCTTCATAGAGGCTGATCCCCTGGTCGATCAGCGCGCCGAGCACGGCGGCGTCGGCTCGGGCGGCGACAAAGCGGCCCTTCAGGGCGACCAGCGCGTCGTTGGCCGCCTTGGCCTGCGCCAGGTCGAGCTCGATGCGCGGGTCGGTTCGACCGGCATAGAGGTCGGCGAGGCTCCATTCGGGCGGGACGTCGAGGGCGGGGGTCTTCACGGGCGCGTTCATGGTCGCGGATATGGACCGGGGCGTTGAGGCGCGCAACCGGAGGGACAGACACCTGCAGGTGTCTGTCCCGATCAAATGAACCCCTTCCGCTTCCACCAGCCGATGACCAGCTCCGACCAGACGGCGACCGGCTTGCCGGTGGTGAAGCGCAGGCCAAAGCCGTGGCCGCCTTCCTCGAAGACGTGCATCTCGGCGGGCACGCGTTTGGCCAGCAGGGTGCGATAGAGGCGCAGGCTGTTCTCGACCGGCACCGAGGCGTCATCGCCGGCATGCAGCAGGAAGGTCGGCGGGGCGTCGGGGCGAGCCATGGCCTCCAGCGACCAGGCCCGCTCCTGCCCGGGTGTCGGACTAGCGCCCAGCAGCTGTTCGCGCGATCCGGCGTGGGCGATGCCGCCGACCATCGAGGCCACCGGATAGATCAGCATCGACAGGTCCGGCCGGGCGGAGAGGTCGCAGTCGATGTCGTCGATCGGGGTGTAGGTCCAGGTGTCCCACATCAGGCTGAGGCAGCCGGCCACATGGCCGCCGGCGGAGAAGCCCATCACCGCCACCCGCCCGGGGTCCAGGCTCCTGGCGCTGGTCATGGCCCGCACCAGCCGCAGCGCGCGCTGGGCGTCCTGCAACGGCGCGGCCGGTCCCGCCGCCCAGCCGTCGGCGGGCAGGCGGTAGCTGGCCACGTAGACGGTCACCCCGGCGGCTGCGAAGCGCTCGGCGCACTCGTAGCCCTCCTTGTCCATCACCACCCATTTGTAGCCGCCGCCGGGGGTTATCAGCAGCGACGCGCCGTCGGGTTTTGCCGGCTCGAACACGGTCAGGGTCGGGATGCGGACATGCTTCACATAGCGGTCCCGCAGAGGGTTGGGCGGCGGATTGCGCTCGACCACCTCCTCGGTGACCTGGACCCCCTCCCCGCCCGGCGGACCGTTCGGCCAGATCGGGATGACGCGCGGCGCGCTTGCCAGCGCCGGCGTGGCGGCGGCCAGCCCGGAGGCCGCCAGCAGGGTCCGTCTCGTCCAGTCCGCCGCCATCCGCGCCTCCGAAGGAAACCGGTGTCAGACTACCGGCGTCCTGCGGGGCTCGACAAGCCAGGCGACCGCCGCGACGGCGAGATAGGTCGCGATGGCCATGCCCCCGGTCTGGACCGGGTCGCTGCCAAACGGCAGCAGCTTGGAGGCGATCTGCACGCCGGTCAGCACCAGCAGGAAGGTCGCCGCCGGCCAGATGGACAGTCCCGCCTTCGCCCGGGTCCAGGCCCACCATGCGCCCGCGGCCGCGAGCAGGCCCATCTCCAGCGTCGCTTCGGGCACGGGCCAGTTCCACCAGCCCAGCCCGACCTTGTCTCCGCCGAACCACAGTTCGAGGTCCGGCCGGTGGACCAGGAAGTCGAGCGCCCAGTGGGAGAACACCGCCAGCCCCACGACCGCCGACGCCCGCCACGGCGTCTTCAGCAGCCAGCGCGCCAGCAGGGTCCCGCCGACCGACCAGACCAGCGCGCCCGGAAGGCTGTGAGTGAAGGGCATGTGGTAGAGCTCCAGCGGGCTGCCGGGCAGGTCCGGATTGACGCTGAACTTCTCGGCCCCGGTCATGATCAGCCCGCCCCAGCCGATGTCGAGCAACTGGCAGGCGGCGACATAGCTCCACAGCGGGGCCTTGGGCTCGGCCGCGCGGGCGGCGAGGGCGGCGGCGTAGTGTCCGACAAACATCGGCGTCTCTCCTTGCGTTTGACGCCGCAGATATCGCCGACCAACTCATATTCAACAATTGCCGTTCTCGGTGGGTTTGATATGCATTTATGCATGGATAGCCGCCCCGACTGGACCCACTACGCCTCGTTCCGGGAAGTGATGCGGCAGGGCAGCCTGTCGGCGGCGGCGCGGATGCTCGGGCTGACCCAGCCAACCCTGGGCCGGCATATCACCGCACTGGAGGCGGCGCTCGGCGCGGCCCTGTTTACCCGCTCGCCGCAGGGTCTGACCCCGACCACCGCCGCGCTGGAGCTGTTGCCACGCGTGGAGGAGATGCATGCGGCCGCCGAGGCGGCGCAGCGGGCAATCAGCGGTGGGCCCGCCGGTGAGACCGGCGTGGTGCGGGTGACCGCCAGCGAGATCATCGGCGGGGTGGTCCTGCCGCCGATCCTCGCCGCCTTCCGCGAACAGCATCCCGGCATCGTCGTCGAGCTGGCGCTGACCAACCGCAACGAGGACCTGCTGCGTCGCGACGCCGACATCGCCGTTCGCATGGTCCGGCCCACACAGTCGGCGCTGGTCGCCCGGCGCATCGGGACCGTGGCGATCGGCCTGTTTGCCCATCGCCGCTATGCCGAGGCGCGCGGCCTGCCCCGAACCCTTGAGGAAATCGCCGACCATCCGCTGATCGGCTTTGACCGTGACGAAGTCTCGTTACGCTCGGTGGAGGACGCCGGCCCGTTCCTGCGGCGCGAGCGGTTCGCCTTCCGCTCCGACAGCGACCTCGCCCAGCTGGCCGCCCTGCGCGCCGGCTACGGCCTCGGCGGTTGTCAGGTGGGCATCGCCGCCGACGACCCCGATCTGCTGCCCGTCCTGCCCGACCTCGCGCGGTTCGAACTGGATATGTGGCTGGCCATGCACGAGGACCTGCGGTCGGTCGCGCGGGTGCGAAAGATGTTCGATCATCTGGCCGCCGCGCTGGGCGATTACGCCCGCCGCCGTTAACCCCCGACTCAGGTCTCCGAAACCCGGCCTTTACCCACCTGTGTTTCAATCCGGGTCAACAAGAGCGGTGCTCCATGTCGGGCGCACGCCGGTTACGGTGGGTACTTTCATATGACCAAAACGGTCCTGGTCGTCGACGACGACCCGACGCAAAGGCGTCTGATCCAGGCTGTCCTCGAGCGCGAGGGCTTCGCTGTCGCGCAGGCCGAGGACGGCGACAGCGCGCTCAAGCATCTGATGTCCGGCCAGCCGGCCGACGCGGTGCTGCTCGACCTGCAGATGCCCGGGTTGAACGGCCAGGACACGCTGAAGGAGATGCGCGCCAAGGGCTATGGCCAGCCGGTCATCGTCCTGACCGCGGGCGGCGGCGTCGAGACCGTGGTCAAGGCCATGCAGGCCGGCGCCGGCGACTTCATGGTCAAGCCGGCCAGCCCGGAACGGATCATCGTCTCCCTGCGCAACGTCCTGTCGATGGGCGACATGCGCAGCGAGGTCGACCGGCTGAAGAAGCAGGTCACCGGCCGCACCACCTTCGCCGACCTGATCGGCGACAGCGCACCGATGCAGATGGTCAAGCGCCTCGGCGAACGGGCGGCCAAGAGCTCGATCCCCATCCTGATCACCGGTGAAAGCGGCGTCGGCAAGGAAGTCATCGCCCGCGCGGTGCACGGCACCTCCGACCGGGCCGGCAAGCCCTTCGTGGCGGTGAACTGCGGCGCCATTCCGGAGAACCTCGTCGAGTCGATCCTGTTCGGCCACGAGAAGGGCAGCTTCACCGGCGCCTCGGACAAGCACCTGGGCAAGTTCCGCGAGGCCGACGGGGGCACCCTGTTCCTCGACGAGGTCGGCGAACTGCCGCTCGACATGCAGGTCAAGCTGCTGCGGGCCCTGCAGGAGAGCGAGATCGATCCGATCGGCGCCAAGCGCTCGGTCCGGGTCGACGTGCGCATCGTCTCGGCGACCAATCGCGACCTGAGCAACGCGGTGGCCGAGGGACGCTTCCGCGAGGACCTGTTCTATCGCCTCAACGTCTATCCGATCGAGGCCCCCTCCCTGCGCGAACGTCGCGAGGATGTACCGTCGCTGGTCGAGGCCTTCGTCAAGCGGTTCAACATCGAGGAAGGCAAGCGCGTCATGGGCGCCTCGCCCGAGACGATGGCCCTGCTGGCGGCCTTCGAATGGCCCGGCAATGTGCGTCAGCTCGAGAACGCGGTCTATCGCGCCATCGTCCTGTCCGACGCACCTTACCTGCAGCCGCATGACTTCCCGGCCATCTCGGGGGTGAAGATCGCGCCGGAGGCCCTGACTGCGGCGGCCGCGGCCATGCCCACGCCGCAGGAACTGATCGCCGAGATCAGCAAGGACGCGCCGGTGCGCATCCTTGATGGTCGCGGCCATGTGCGCCCGCTGGACGAGGTCGAGCGCGACCTGATCCAGCTGGCGATCGAAATCTACGCCGGCCACATGAGCGAGGTCGCCCGTCGCCTCGGCATCGGCCGCTCGACCCTCTACCGCAAGGTCCGCGAACAGGGCCTGGACGTCGAGGGTGGCCTGGAGGAGGCAAGCTGATGGCCCGTCGTTTCAACATCCTGCGTCCGCAGTCGCGGGACGACCGGCTGAAAAGCCTGATGCATCGCATGCAGATTGCGGCTGCACGGATCGCCGCGACAGGCGCGGCCAGGCCGGCGACCGCCTGACGCCTGACGCCTACCGCGGTCGGCGCGGCGTGACGCGGACCAGGGTCTGATCCGGCGCCCCAAGACTGCCGGAGCAAGCCGTGGGCCGATATTTCAGGTCGTAGCAGAGGCGCACGTCCTCCAGCCGCTCGTCGGTCGTCTTGACGTAGATCCCGTCTCGCCGGACGCCGGGGTTGGCCTTCACGAAGGCCTCGCGGATCTGGCCGGCGGTCATGGTCGCGCGCATCGGCGGCAGGCGCAGCTTGCGCCAGAGCGTCGCGGCATCGGCGAAATAGGCTTCCGGCGAGGCCCAGCCGCAGGTCCCGTGCGCCGCCCACTCATGTTGCAGCGAGGCGGCCGAGGGCGTCATACAGAGGTGCTGGCGCACAGTCGCCGCAGGGATCGCCGGGGCAGGTCCGCAGTAGCGCGGGTGGCGACCGTCCGGCCCATTGGGCCAAAGGCCGTGCAGCACAAAGCCGAAATTGTTCTGGCGGCATTCGACGGCCTGCCGGGGGTCATCCCCCTTGGTGCGGCAGGCCTCGGGCGCCCAGGTCAGGGCCAGCATGTAGAAGGCGGTCGAAGCGTCGCGGACGATCTCGTTCGCCGGCGGCGTCAGTTCGGGCGCGGGCGTCAGGGTCGCCGGCAGATGGCAGACGCGGGGCGGCGGGGCTGCGGCGGGCGCGAACCCGCCGGTGAACAGGGCGGCCAGGGCGAGGGTGAGCAGGCCGGCGCGGGTCGGGATCATGGCCCTATTCCTCACGGGTGGTCGGGCCGGGCCGCCGGCCGAACGCCTTGCGCTTCAGCGGCGTCTTCTCGCCCCCGTTGCCTTTGTTCCGGGCCTTGGCGGTGATCTCCTTGAGCTTCACCGCCTGCAACATCGAGAGCGCCTGGCCGGCTGCGCCCTTTTCAGGATCGCCGAAGGCCCGGCCATAGGTCTTCAGGCGATCCTCGACGCTGCCGAGGAATTCGCCTTCCCAGTCGGAGAGCTCAACGCCCGCCTTGTCGACGGAACGACGGGCGCGCTTGAGGGCGTTCAGCGCGGACCGCTTGGCCTGCGCCTTCAGATCGGGTGGGCCCCGCTTCAAATTTCCCCGATGGCGGAGAGGTAGAGGTCGATCAGCGCGTCCTCCTCCTGCCGCTTGGCGCGGTCCATCTTCCGGATGCGCACCACCTTGCGGATGATCTTGACGTCAAAGCCGTTGCCTTTGGCTTCGGCATAGACCTCCTTGAGGTCTGCCATCACCGCGGCCTTGTCCTCTTCCAGCCGCTCGATGCGCTCGAGAATGGTCTTGAGCTGCGTCTGGGCCGTGCTGTTGAGCACGTCGATGTTGGAGGCGTCGTCGGCCATGGGGGAAGGCTCTCACAGGACGGAGGGATCGGGAAGGCCGACCGTCTAGCCCTCCGGGGCTCAGGCCTCAAGCAGTCCGTGGCCGACCAGCAGCGGATTCAGGTGCGCAGGGTCCTCGAACCTGTGGACATGAAAGCCCAGGGCCTGGGCAGCGGCGATGTTGGCGGCCGAGTCGTCGATGAACAGCAGCTCTTCCGGCGCCATGCCGGCCCGCGTCGCAGCCAGCCGGAAGATGGCCGGATCGGGTTTGACCATGCCTTCGTCGCCGGAGACGACGGTGTCGCGGAAATGGCCGAAAGCGGGGGACAGCCCGGTGACCGCGGGCCAGGCCTCGCTGGGCATGTTGGTCAGGCCGAACTGCGGAACGCCTCGGGCGGCCAGGGCGTGGATGGCGGCCTCGGTTCCGGAGAAGACCGGCCCGACCATGTCGATGAACCGGTCGCCCCAGGCGCGGATCTCGGCTTCCAGCTCGGGATGCCGGGCGATCAGCGGCGCGGCGTTGTCCCGAAACGGGACACCCCGGTCGTGTTCGATGTGCCAGTCGAGGGTGCAGACAGACGAAAGGAACCGGTCGCAAGCGGCCGGTTCCTCGAAAATCGTCTCGTAGAGGCGGCGCGGGCTCCAGCCCACGATCACATTGCCGACGTCCCAGAGAACTCCCCGGGGCGGGCGCATTGTCAGCCCTGTTTGGCCTTGAAGCGCGGATCGGTCTTGTTGATCACGTACATCACGCCCTTGCGACGCACGAGCTTGCAGTCGCGGTGGCGATTCTTCAGCGACTTGAGCGAGCTTCTGACCTTCATGACCCGTCTACCGTTTGCGGGATTTCCGGGCGCGATAGGCCGCGCCTGCGGAAACCCGGTTGTTCCAGAGCGGGCGGCTATAGGCGGCAGAGCGTTTTGAGTCAATCCGCGCGCTTGAACCGCCAAACGCCGTGCTGGCCGCGGCGATTGTACATGACGCCGCCGATCTGCCCCAGGCCGGCCTGGCCGACATAGACGGCGAAGTGGTCGTTGGACTGCCACTCGATCAGGTTGCCGCGCTGGACCCACGTGCCGTTCGTGTAGGCGACTCCCTTGGACACATACTCGACGACGCAGTCCTGACGCAGGAACAGGGTCATGTTGTTGGGCTCGAGCCCGTCCCATTCGGAGACGCCCGACCAGCGCGTATTGGCGTAGGAGGCGCCGCCCGCCGGGTCGGCGCAGTTCGCCTCGGCCGCCTGCACGGCCCCCGCCGAGGCCAGCATGGCTGCCAACACCATGGCTCCAGGCAACAAACGCTTCATGTGACTCCCCACGATTTGTGCGCAGACTATCCTGTGAGCCGCCCGTTCAGGTCAATGTCGGCACGGTATTCGCAGCCTTGTGATTAAGGTGCAGCCCCGCACGCCTGTAGTTTGGGTCTCATGGATCGTCGTTCGTTTCTCGCCCTGATTCTCGCCGGCTGTGCGGATCCCTCGCTGGAGCCGTCACTGGGCGTCCCGACGGCCGCCGCGCAACCCGCTCCCGGAACCCCTGCGGTACCGGCCGTGCCGCCTGCATCAGCGGCGCTGACGCCGTCCGGCGACCCCAATTTCGACGTCTGGCTGTCCGGCTTCTATCTGCGAGCCCGCGACGCCGGCGTGCCCGTGGTGGTGCTCGACCGCGAACTGGCCGGACTGACGCCGGACGTGCGAGCCTCGGCCCAGGACTCGCGCCAGCCGGAATTTTCCAAGCCTGTCGGGGACTATGTGAAGGGCGTCGTCAGCGACGTGCGCATCACCCAGGGCCGCCAGTTTCGCGACAGCCTGCCCTATCTCGCCGACATCGAGCAGCGCTACGGCGCGCCGCGCGAGATCGTGCTGGCGATCTGGGCCATGGAATCGGCCTTCGGCAAGATCCAGGGCGACATGGACGTGATCCGCTCGCTGGCCACCCTGGCCGCCGACGGACGCCGCCGCGGCTGGGCCGAGGGCGAACTGATCGCCTCGCTGAAGATCGTCGGATCGGGTGAAGCGCCCCGCTCACGGTTGAAGGGCAGCTGGGCCGGGGCCATGGGCCAGACCCAGTTCCTGCCGTCCGTGTTTCTCGCGACCGCCGTCGACGGCGACAAGGACGGGGCGCGCGACATCTGGGGCTCTACGGCCGACGCGCTCTATTCCACCGGCAACTACATGGCCAAGGCCGGCTGGAAGCGGGGCGAGAGCTGGGCCCGCGAGGTCATCCTGCCGCCGGGCTTCGACTATTCGGTGGTCGAGGGACCGAAGGACACGCCCGCCGGCTGGGCCGCCAAGGGCGTCAAACGCGCCGACGGCCTGCCCTGGACCTCGGCGGACGCTGCGGCCCAGGCGGGACTGATCCTGCCGTCGGGCGCGGCGGGGCCGGCCTTCCTGGTCTTCCCCAACCACATGGCCATCCGCCGCTACAACAACTCGACCGCCTATGCGCTGGGTGTGGGGCTGCTGGCCGATCGCTTCGGCGGCGGCGGACCGCTGGTCACGCCCTGGCCCTACGAGGTCCCGTTGTCCCTGGCTGACCGCATGGCGGCCCAGACGGCGCTCGCCAGGATCGGCTTCGATCCGGGCGCACCGGACGGGGTGATCGGGTCCGGCACCCGCACGGCGCTTCGCGCCTGGCAGAAGGCGCGCGGCCTGCCGGCGGACGGCTATCTGTCGGTCGATCTGGTCAGGAAGCTGAAGGCCGAAGCGGGCCTGCCATAAATCCCATCGTCATGGCCCGACTTGTTCGGACCATGACGGATTGAATGTGGAGGTCCTAGACCCCGCCCTCGTCGCTGCGCTCGAGGATGGCCAGCGTGGCTTCCTCGTCGGCGTCGCCCGTTTCGCCCGCGGCCTTCAGGATGCGGTTGCGCAGGGCGAAGGCCAGCAGGCCGGCCAGGATGACCGCGTTGAGCAGGAACGGACCTGGGTGGAAGGCCTCGTAGAGCGTCACGAACAATGGCGCGATGATCACGTTCAGGCCGTTGACCGCGGCGATCGCCGCCGCCGCCTGCGCCTGTTCGTGCATGTGGACCGACAGCGACGCCCCGGCCGTGAAGCCCGGTCGCGCGAAGCCGTAGCCAAGGCAGGCGACGGCGTAGCCGGCCACCACAGTCCAGTAGTCCGGCGCAAAGGCTGTGATCAGGTTGCCGACGCAGGCCAGCGCCACGCCCCAGCGCAGCAGCGCCTTGGGACCCATGTTGAAGATGCGGATCAGGCCCCATTGCGCCAGCAGCCCGGCCATGGCGCCGGCCGCCATGGAGACGGCGATGAAGCCCAGCGCCTCGACGGGTGAGACCTTGAGTTTGTCGATAATCATGAAGCCCAGCGTGTAGCCCTGGGCCGTCTGGCAGGTCGCGACGAGGAATCCGTAGATCAGGAACGGCGCGAGCCGGGGGTCCTTCCAGAGGGCCGCGCCCGCCAGACGACGCGTCTCCCGCGCTATGGTCTCCTCGGGCAGCAGCCGCCAGACGACGATCAGCATGCAAACGGCGATCAGCGAAAAGCTGAACAACGGCCCTGCCAGCGACACAACGGGCAGGATGAACATCGGCGCCAGAAATGGCCCCACGACCGTCCCGAGGCCAAACGCGCCGGCGAGACTGGCCATCATCTGGGTGCGTTCCGACCGCGGCGTGCGCTCGGCGACGTAGGCCTGGGTCGCCGGGTTCGAGGCCGAACCGATCAGCCCGAACAGGGCCCTGGCCAGCAGGAAGATGATGAAGATCACCCACCAGGGCGCCAGGTGGTGCAGGCCGGCCGTCACGACCAGGCCGCAGCACAACATCGAGATGGCGAATCCGGCCATGCCCAGCATGATCAGCGGCTTGCGCCCGCGCTTGTCCGACTGTCGCGCCCAGAACGGCGACATCACCGCCCAGAGCAAGGCCGACAGCGAGAAGATCGCCGCCATGAAGGCGTCGGGAATGCCGATCTGGCGGCCGATCGCCGGCAGGATCGACATCAGGCCGGTGTTGCCGATGG
>JBKJII010000280.1:0-6533 GCA_046598505.1 Caulobacter sp.
CCTGCCGACCCGAGGCGGCGGGCGTCACGGCTGCGAAAGCCTTGGCCAGCAGCTCCTCGACGCCCGGCTGGTTCGGATCGCGACGCTTCGCCTCGATCAGGCGGTTCAGCCGGGCGGTGGCGAACAGGTCGCCGAACACCTGGGTGGCGACCACATCGGCGGCGGCGGTCGGGTCGAACACCGGGCCGTCCTGGAACACCTCGACACTGGTCTGCTTGGTCACCGTGGTAGCCTGGCTGGCGGTCAGCAGATCGAGCAGGCCGTCGTTCAGGTCGAGCTCGGCCGGGCTTACCGTGGCCAGCAGGGCGTCGATGGCCTGGCGCTGGCGGTCGGCCGGGACCGGCGCCGAGGCCTCATGGCCGTCGCCGCGGACGCCGTAGTTGAAGTCCACGCCGCCGACCAGCTTCACCGTCGCGTCGATCTGATAGCGGTGGAACAGGTAGATCGGCACGATGCGACGACGCAGCTCCGCCACCGGCGCGCCGAGCGGCAGGTTGCCCAGACCAAACCGCGACAGGGCCAGACGGCGCACGGTCATCAGGTGCTCAAGCTCGGCGACGGGGTCTGACCCGTTGTCCCAGACCGCACCGATGGGCTGGGCCGTGTCGGGCGAACGGGCGTCGTCGTCGGAGACGAAGCGCAGACCGCCGGCCAGGGCGCGGTCGACCATCGAGGACAGCTGGACGCGTCCGGCCGGGCCCGGCGAGACCGTCCCGTAGAGCCAGGTGACAGCGAATTTGTCCCACGACCCCGCTCCGGTCGCGTAGGCGTCGGAGAGGTCGAACTGGCCGTCGCGGATGGTGATCAGCGGGGCGGGGTAGTCCATCACCGAGGCGCGGCCGTAGCTGCTGGCGGCGAAGTTGTGCTGCAGCCCGATGGCGTGGCCGATCTCGTGCGTGGCCAGCTGGCGCAGGCGGGCGAGCGAGACCTGGATCGGATCATTGGGCCCGCCCGTCCCGGTCTTGTCGGCGCCGACCAGGCCCTCGAAGATCATCCGGTCCTGCCGCACGCGCTGGGAGCCGAGCAGGACGTCGCCCTTGACGATCTCGCCCGTGCGCGGATCGACGACGGAGTGGCCATAGGACCAGCCGCGCGTCTCGCGGTGGACCCAGTTGACCACGCTGTAGCGGGCGTCGAGCGGGCTCACGCCCTCGGGCAGGATCTCGACCTTGAAGGCGTCGATGAAGCCCGCGGCGTCGAACGCCTGGGCCCACCACTGCGCGCCCTCCTTGAGCGCTGAACGGACCGGCTCGGGCGCGCTGCGGTCGATGTAGAAGATGATCGGCTGCCTGACCGGCGAGCGGGCGGCGGTCGGATCGGTCTTCTCCAGCCGGAAGCGATGGGCCAGTTCGAGTACCATGCTGTCGCCGAGCGGCGCGGTGTAGTCGCTGACCGGATGGTCGATGGCCCCGACGCGCGGATCGCTGAACCGCGGCTCGAAGCCGGCCTCGGGCAGGGCGACCAGCGAATGGTGCAGGGTCAGGGTGATGGCGCGTGGGTCGGGCAGGATGCCGCGCACCTCGGGGCCGGGATTGTCGCTGACGAAGGTCTCGGTCGCTTCCAGCTCGAGGTTCTTCGGGAAGGCGTTGACCGAGCCGGTGTCCGGGTAGCTGAGCTCGGCGGCGAGGCGGAACTCGCCCTGGTCGGTGGCCTTGAGCTGGCGGGCGATGCCCTGGGCGTCGCGCGTCAGGAAGCCGGAAATGTCGATCAGCACCGCGCCGTCGGCGTCCTGGGCCACCACGTCCGTCGACCAGACGGTCGAGATGGCGAAGGACTCGCGCACCGCCTGGCGTTCGTCGGCCGAGCCGCGCTCGCCGATGAAGCTGTAGTTCTCGAACTGCACGACCATCTTGCCGCCGGCCCGGCGGAAGACCAGCACCTGGGTGTCGCCGGGCGCGGAGCGGTCGAGGCCGATCGGGTTGGAGCCGAGGCCGGCCCGCAGGTAGGTCTGATAGAGATAGCGGCCCTGCACGCCCTTCGCGTCCGCCGGCGGCAGGCGCAGCAGAACCTTGCCGTCCTTCCTGTTCACGAACACCGGGAGCAGGCCGTCGTAGCGGTCGAGCCCCTCGACCGCCTTGGCGATCGGTTTGTCGACTGACCCGGCCGCGGCCATCGGCCCGACCATGACGCCACAGAGGATCAGAACGATCCCGAAGACCTTGAAACCGGACACGCTGAACTCCCCCAGGCGAGGGCGGAGTATGGCGTGATCAGAAGGCCTTGGGGAGGCCTGCGTCTTTCAGGATGTCGTTAGCGGTGTGGCGGCTCCGGGTGCGGGGTTCAACGAGTATCTTTCCTGACCCGTCGTGGCGCCACTTCTGGTGGCTTCCTTTGCCCTCGGTCGTGCGCTGCCATCCTGTTCCGCGGAGAATCCTTGCGAGCTCAAGGTAGACGTTATGGGGCATTGAACGCTGACAGTCTCAAGATTGTAAAAGAACCATCGGCAATCTTGAGGAGAAATGCAATTCTGACTATGCGATGGTTAGATCCAGTGTCCGGTTCGCCCGGACCTCGATGGGAACCGGGCCCTTGATCCCAAGGTTGTCGGCAAGCATCTCCGGCGCCAGCGCCTCGACCAGGTCCATGAACTCACCGAGCGTGTCCGCCCCTACATCCGCTCTGGCGTCTCGATGCCGAGCAGGTCGAGCGCGATGACCAGCTGGCGCAGGGTGGTCTCGGCGAGGGCCAGGCGTGAAGCCGCGACCGCCGCGTCGCCGGCCTGGAAGATCGGGCAGGCCGAGAAGAAGCGCGAGAAGCTCTGGGCCAGCTTGAAGGCGTGCTCGGCGATGAAGTTCGGAGCCTTCTTGTCGTAGGCCTCGACCAGGGCAGCGTCGAAGGCGTCCAGCAGCATGGCCAGCTCGCGCTCCGCCGGCTCGGCGATGGTGATCCGGCCCGGCTGCAGGCGCTCGGTCTCGGCCCGGCGCAGCAGCGATTTGATCCGCACCGACTGGTACAGCAGGTAGGGACCGGTCTTGCCTTCGAAGCTGGAAAAGCGATCGAGGTCGAAGACGTAGCTGGTGCCGCGATAATTGGAGAGGTCGGCGAATTTCAGGGCCGCGACGGCCACCTTTTGCGCCGTGTCTTCGTACTCTTCCGGGCTCAGTTCGCTCCCGGCGCCAGCCTCCTTCAGCCGCTCACGAGCCTTGGCGCGGGTCATCTCGATCAGATCGTGCAGCTTCAACACGCCGCCTTCGCGGGTCTTGAAAGGCTTGCCGTCAGGGCCGTTCATGGTGCCGAAGCCGATGTGCTCCAGCGAGCCGGGCTCGGCGTAGCCGGCCAGGTAGGCGGCGCGGAACACCTGCTCAAAGTGGTCGGCCTGTCGCTGGTCAACGCAGTAGAGGATCAGGTGCGGGTCGAACGCCCGACGGCGGTCCAGCACGGTGGCCAGATCGGTGGCGCCGTACATCGCCGAGCCGTCGCGGTTGACCACGATCAGGGGATCGGGGCTGGGCGCCTCGTAGACCGTGCCGTCCGGCGCCTTCTTCTTTTTGGTCTCGCCGGGCCGGGCCAGGTGGATGACCCGGGCGTCCTGGTCGTCGACCAGCAGTCCGCTGGCGTCCAGCTCGGCGATCATCGGCTGCATCAGCCCTTCGACGTCGCTCTCGCCTTTCCACAGGTCGAAATCGATGCCCAGCGCATGGAACTCGCGCTCCAGGGCCACGCGGCTGACGCGCACGAAATGCTTCCACAGCAGGCGATAGCCGAGACGGCCGGCCTGCAGCTCGGCGGTCGCGCGGCGGGCGCGGTCGCGGAACTCGACGTCGGTCTTGGCGCGGCCGGCGGCTTCCGGGTACAGGCGGTCAAGCAGCGGCAGATCGACGTGGTCGCCCAGGGCGTCCATGACCTGCTTTTCCTCGCCGGCGCTGATCGCCCGACCCGTCTCCGACAGGCGTTCCATCAGTGTTCGGACGAACTGGTCCTCGTCGCAGGCGGCGACGATGAGCAGGCCCATCTGGAAGCCCCAGTCGCCGAAGTGGGCGTCGCCGAGAACCTCGTCGCCACGGTAGCGGTACAGGCGCTTGACGGACTCGCCGATGATCGAGGCGCGCAGGTGGCCGACATGCATCGGCTTGGCGACATTGGGTCCGCCGTAGTCGACCATGATGCGGCGCGCTTCCGGAACTTCCCCGGCGCCGGCGCGCGGGTCGGCCGCAATCTCACGGGCGCGATCAGACAGGGCCCTGGAGCTGACCCGCAGATTGATGAAGCCGAGGCCTGCGATCTCGACAGACTGCAGCAGCGGATGGCCGGACAGGGCCTCGACCACCGCCGCTGCGATCTCGCGGGGTGGCTTGCCCGCGACCTTGGCCGCCGGCAGGGCGCCGTTGCACTGGAAATCGGCAAGGTCCGGGCGATCGGATGCGGTCACCCGGCCCAGTTCAGCAGGAAGTCCCTGGGCGACGAAAGCGGCCTGGACCGCTTCGCCGAGGGACCGCTTCAGGTCGCTCATGGGGTCGTGGTCGCTCCGGCGGCGACCGTCGGCGCGGCGCCCGCGTTCACGCGGAAGCGTTTGCCGTCACGATTGAACGCCGCCATCTGGGGCGTGACGTCGAAGCCGATCAGCACCTCAAAGTTGGCGCCGCTGGTGTCAGCGTCGGCCCGCGGGATGGTGATGTTGGCCACGGTATCGCGGACGTAGACCCGGTCTTCGGTGGCGGAGAAGGTCACCGGCAGGTCGAAGTATTCCTTGGCGATGACCTGCTGGTTGCGCTGGGTCACGGCGACCCAGTAGCGGTAGGTCTTCGACTGGCCGACCGCCGCCGGGCCGCGGCCCATCGAAAACAGCAGTTCGACCCGGACCTTGATCGGGTCAGCGTCCTTGTACTCGCAGCCGGCGGACACGCCCTGGAATTCACCGGTGAACCCGACAGTCCCGGCGCTCTCCTTGCCGTCCTTGAACTCGACGAAGCGGCCGGCGTCGTAGAGCACCTTCACATAGGGGCAGGGGCCGGCGTTGCGCAGTTGCGGCAGCGGGGCGGCCGGCTGGTTCCACTCCTGGTCGCGCTTCTTCTTGCGCGCGGCCTCATCCTCCTGCCGGCGATCGGCGTCGCCCTGGCTGGGGCGACCCTGCGCGAAGGCGGGACTGGCGGCCGCCAGGGAACCGGCGGCGAAGAGGGCCAGAAGCCCGATATTCAAAGTACGGCGCATGTCACGTCCGGGAAACAAAAAGGACCGGCGCGGCTAGCCGGCCGAAAAGCTGATGCAGTCTGATAAAGGCATATGCGTGACGTCGCAACGCGGGTTCACCGAGAGCGCGATTGAGGACCGGCGGGCGCACCGGCTCTGGCGGGAATGCGGCATACCGCCTACCTTGCAGACATGGATGACGCCGCCCCGATCAAGCCGCCCCTGAAGGTGCTTCTGGCCAGCCCGCGCGGCTTCTGCGCCGGCGTTGACCGGGCGATCCAGATCGTCGAGCGGACGATCGAGAAATACGGCGCGCCGGTCTATGTGCGGCATGAGATTGTGCACAACAAGCATGTGGTGGAGCGGCTCAAGGCCCTCGGCGCTGTGTTCGTCGAGGAACTGGACGAGGTTCCTGACGACCGGCCGGTGGTCTTCTCCGCCCACGGGGTGCCCAAGACCGTGCCGGCGGAAGCGCGCGCGCGGCAGATGATCTTCCTCGACGCGACCTGCCCGCTGGTCTCGAAGGTCCACGTCGAGGCGCAGCGCCACTTCGACGCCGGACGTGAAATCGTGCTGATCGGGCATGAGGGCCACCCGGAAGTGGTCGGCACCATGGGCCAGCTGCCCGATGGCGCGGTTCGCCTGATCGAGCATGCCGAGGACGCCGAGGTGTTCGAGCCGGCCGATCCGATGAATGTCGCCTTCGTCACCCAGACCACGCTGTCGGTCGACGACACCGCTGACATCGTCGCCATCCTGCAGCGCCGCTTTCCCGGCATCTCCGCGCCGCACAAGGACGACATCTGCTACGCTACGACCAACCGCCAGGAGGCGGTCAAGCAGCTCGCCGACCGTTGCGATCTGCTGCTGGTCGTCGGATCGCGCAATTCGTCCAACTCCGTGCGACTGGTCGAGGTGGGTCTGAGGGGCGGGGCGGACAACGCCCGGCTGCTCGATGACGCGTCAGGCCTCGACTGGGCCTGGCTCGATGGCGTCGGCACCGTCGGCGTGACGGCCGGGGCCTCGGCTCCGGAGACGCTGGTCGAGGGCCTGATCGAGAAGCTGGCCGGGCGCTACACCCTGACTGTCGAGGACGTCGCACCGATGCGCGAGACGGTGACCTTCAAGCTGCCGCGCGCGTTGACGCGCTAGGCAACCCGCGGGCGGAGCCAATCTGTCAGCGTCTCGATTGTCATGTCGCTTCGCGCTACGGCCATCATCACTTCGGTCGCGTCATCATCTTCAGCGATCAGCCGCAGGCCATTTTCCTCGAGAAACAGGCCTAGCGCCATGAAGGCCGAACGCTTGTTGCCATCAATGAACGGATGGTTTGACGCAATGGCCACAGCGTAGGTCGCAGCCAGTTCGACAAAGTCAGTCACGCCTTCATAGGCGAAACGGTTCAA
>JBKJII010000198.1:0-1615 GCA_046598505.1 Caulobacter sp.
TTCCAGAGGACGCGTTCCAGACGTTTCGCAGCCTCGGGCGTGCCGTCTGCGACGATGACCACGCCCGCGTGCTGGCTGTAACCCATGCCGACTCCGCCGCCGTGATGAAGCGACACCCAGGTCGCGCCGCCCGCCGTGTTGAGCAGCGCATTGAGCAAGGGCCAGTCGCTGACCGCGTCCGAACCGTCCATCATCGCCTCGGTCTCGCGGTTGGGACTGGCCACCGAGCCGCTGTCGAGGTGGTCGCGGCCGATGACGATCGGGGCCTTCAGTTCGCCGCTGGCGACCATTGCGTTGAACATCAGGCCCGCCCGGTGCCGGTCGCCCAGCCCGATCCAGCAGATGCGCGCCGGCAGGCCCTGGAAGGCGATCCGCTCCCTCGCCATGTCGAGCCAGCGGTGCAGGTGCACATTGTCCGGGAACAGACGTTTCATCGCCGCGTCGGTCTTGTAGATGTCCTCCGGATCGCCTGACAGCGCGGCCCAGCGGAACGGTCCGACGCCGCGACAGAACAGCGGGCGGATGTAGGCCGGCACGAAGCCCGGAAAGTCGAAGGCGTTCTGCAGCCCCTCGTCCTTCGCCACCTGGCGGATGTTGTTGCCGTAGTCGACGACGGGAATACCCATGGCGTGGAAGTCGAGCATGGCCTGCACATGGGGCACGATCGACGCCCGCGCCGCCCGGTCGACCGACGCCGGATCGGTGAGCCGGGCCTGTTCCCAGCGCTCGACGGTCCAGCCCTTCGGCAGGTAGCCGTTGACGGTGTCATGGGCGCTGGTCTGGTCGGTGACGACGTCCGGCCGCACCCCTCGCCGGACCAGTTCGGGGAACACATCGGCGGCGTTGCCCAGCAGGCCGACAGACAGGGCGCGGCCTTCCTTCGTGGCCTTGTCGATACGGGCGAGGGCGTCGTCGAGGTCCTCGGTCGCTTCGTCTAGGTAGCGGGTTTCCAGCCGCCGCTCGATGCAGCGGCGGCGGCACTCGACGGCCAGCATCGAGGCGCCGGCCATCGTCGCGGCCAGTGGCTGGGCACCGCCCATGCCGCCCAGGCCCCCGGTCAGGATCCATTTGCCGGTCAGATCACCGCCGAAATGCTGGCGGCCCATCTCGACGAAGGTCTCGTAGGTCCCCTGAACGATGCCCTGGCTGCCGATGTAGATCCACGAACCAGCCGTCATCTGGCCGTACATCATCAGCCCCTTGCGATCGAGCTCGTGGAAATGCTCCCAGGTCGCCCATTTGGGCACCAGGTTGGAGTTTGCGATCAGCACACGCGGCGCGTCGGCGTGAGTGCGGAACACCCCGACCGGCTTGCCCGACTGCACCAGCAGGGTCTGGTCGTCCTCCAGCCGGCGCAGGGTGGCGACGATACGGTCGAAACTGTCCCAGTCGCGCGCCGCCTTGCCGATGCCGCCGTAGACCACCAGGTCCTCGGGCCGCTCGGCGACGTCCGGGTCGAGATTGTTCATCAGCATGCGGAGCGCAGCCTCAGTCAGCGAGGACTTGCAGGAGCGGTCGGTCCCGGTCGGCGCGCGGACGATGCGGCTGTTACTGGCGGTCATGGGCGGTCTCCGAAGCGTCCGGCCAGCTGGAAAGCGTGGCCGGGGTGGATCAG
>JBKJII010000440.1:0-1843 GCA_046598505.1 Caulobacter sp.
AGATTTTCCGCGACGGCGCGGCCCTGATGGCCCCCGACGCCCTGGCCGCGACAGACGCCATGGCCCGGCTCGCCGAGCTCCATCACGGCGGCCCCGCGACTTTCATAGGCTCCGGCGCGCCGCTGCTCTCACCCGCCCTGCCCGGCGCGACGGTCCTGACGCCCGATGGCCCGGACCCGGTCGCCGTCGCCCGGCTGGCGATGCGCGGCCCGTCGCCGATTCATCCGCCGCGGCCGCTATATCTGCGCGCGCCGGACGCCAAGCTGCCGATATGACGCCCCGAAAGATCACCCCCGCAGACGCCCGGGTAATGGCCGCCCTGCACGGCTCGGCCTTCGAGCGCCCCTGGGACGAGGCGGCTTTCGAGGCGCTGCTGGTGACCTTCGGGGTGTTCGGTCTGATCCTCGACGGCCAGGGGTTCATCGTCTGCCGCGCGGTCGCCGACGAGGCGGAAATCCTGACCCTGGCCGTCACGCCGCTGGTGCGCCGCAACGGCGTCGGCCGCACGCTGGTCGAGGCCGCGGCCGACACTGCCGACGCCCGCGGCGCCGACAGCCTGTTTCTCGAGGTCGCCTCCGACAACGTCGCGGCGCTCGCGCTTTATGCAGCGGCGGCCTTCGAACCGGCTGGATTGCGCCGGGGCTACTATGCGAACGGCGCTGATGCGGTCGTCATGCGCCGGGCGCTTAACACCTGACCGTTGCGGGCCTATCTTGCCCGCGACTCGCTCTGGAGAGACCCCTGCCGTGGAACGCCTCGAAAAACTCTGCGTCGAAAAAGGGATGCGGATGACCGACCAGCGCCGGGTTATCGCGCGGGTCCTGTCGGTCTCGGCCGACCACCCCGACGTCGAGGAGCTCTACCGCCGGGCCCACGCCATCGACCCGCACATCTCCATCGCCACGGTCTACCGCACGGTCCGGCTGTTCGAGGAGTCGGGCATCATCGAGCGCCATGATTTCCGCGACGGCCGCTCGCGCTATGAAGAAGCGCCGGACGTCCACCACGACCACCTGATCGACATGAAAACCGGCAAGGTCGTCGAGTTCGTCGACGAGGAGATCGAGGCCCTTCAGCAGGCCATCGCGCGCAAGCTCGGCTACCGCCTGGTCGATCACCGGCTGGAGCTCTACGGGGTGCCGATCGAGGAGTAGGGCTCGCTTCCCCCTCCCCTTTATGGGGAGGGTGGAATCGGGGTGCGAACTTGATCCCCGCCGTCACCGCCCCCATAACGCGCTGATGACCGACACCGCGCCCACGAAGCGCCTCTACATCAAGACCTACGGCTGTCAGATGAACGTCTATGACAGCGAGCGCATGGCCGATGTCCTGCGGCCGCTGGGCTATGGCATGACGGACGACCCGGAAGGCGCGGATCTGGTGGTGCTGAACACCTGTCACATCCGCGAGAAGGCCACCGAAAAGGTCTATTCCGAGCTCGGCCAGATCAAGCTGATGAAGGCCCGCAAGGCGCAGACCGGCGGGACCATGACCATCGCCGTCGCCGGCTGTGTGGCCCAGGCCGAGGGCGAAGAGATCATGCGCCGCCAGCCGGCCGTCGACCTCGTGGTCGGCCCTCAGGCCTACCACCAGTTGCCCGAGCTGATCGCCCGCGCCCACCGGGCCACCGGCGAGCGTCTGTCCGCCGATTTCGCGGCCGACGAAAAGTTCGACGCCCTGCCGAAAGATCGCCACGTCACCGGCGTGACGGCCTTCCTCACCGTGCAGGAGGGCTGCGACAAGTTCTGCACCTTCTGCGTGGTGCCCTATACCCGCGGCGGCGAGTGGTCGCGTCCGCCCGAGGCCATCGAGGACGAGGCCCGCCGCCTGGCCGACCAGGGGG
>JBKJII010000079.1:0-3581 GCA_046598505.1 Caulobacter sp.
GCCCTGCCGGCGAGCATCTGATGCTGATGCTGGACGCCGTGCGGGCGCCCGTCACCACGACCCTGCATACGGTCCTGACCGACCCCAACGCCGACCAGCGCCGCGTGTTCGAACGCCTGATCAAGCGTTCCGCCCGGATCATCGTGATGGCCGAACGTGGTCGCCAGATCCTGACCGATGTCTGGAACATACCCGCCGCGAAGATCGCCGTCGTACCGCATGGTGCGCCGGACAGGCCGCTGATCGACACAGACGAACCCAAGGCGCGCCTCGGTCTCGCCGGCCACGAGGTGCTCCTCACCTTCGGCCTGCTGTCGCCCGGCAAGGGTCTGGAGTCGGTCATCCAGGCGCTGCCGGAGATCGTCAAGGCAAGACCGACAGCGCTCTATGTGATCCTCGGCGCCACGCACCCGCACCTCGTTGCACGGGAGGGCGAAGCCTATCGTGAGGGCCTGTTCGAGCTGGCCCGGACGCTGGGCGTCAGCGATCATGTCCGCTTCCACAACCAGTATGTCGATACGCCGCTATTGCTCGACTGGCTGGCCGCCACCGACGTCTATGTGACGCCCTATCTCAACGAGGCGCAGATCACGTCGGGGACGCTGTCCTATGCCGTGGCGATGGGCAAGGCGGTGATCTCGACGCCCTACTGGCATGCGCAGGAACTGCTGGCTGACGGTCGTGGCGTACTGACGCCATTCAACGACCCGGCTGCCCTCGCTTGCGCCGCCATCGCCCTGCTGGTTGACCCGGATCGGATGGCCTCCGTTCGCCAGAAGGCCTGGGACGCGGGCCGCGACACCCTGTGGAGCCGTCTGGCGGATCGTTATCTCGAAGTGTTTGCCGCCGTGCGTGAAACGCGCAAGCCGGCTCGCGCGCCCGGCGCCGAAGGCCGCAGCTTTGCGCCCGGGGCTCTGCCTCGCCCCGCGCTGGGCGGCGTCCGCCGCATGACCGACGGCGTAGGGATGCTGCAGCACAGCGTCCACTCCGTACCGGACCGCAACCACGGCTACTGTGTCGACGACAATGCCCGGGCCCTGCTGCTCATGCACCGACTGCGCGAGGTCGGCACGAATACGAGCGAGACCCAGGCGCTGGCCGAGACCTATTCGGCTTTCGTCCACCACGCCTGGAACAATGACGCCGGCCGATTCCGCAACTTCATGGGCTATGACCGCGCCTGGCTCGAAGACGTCGGGTCCGACGACAGCGTGGCGCGCGCCTGGTGGTCCGTAGCGGTGACGGCCTCGGAAGCCGGTTCATCCGCGCTGCGCCAGTGGGCGCGCGAACTGGGCGCCCGGATCACGCCGCACCTGGACAGCTTCACCGCCCTGCGCACCTACGCCTTCCTGGTGCTCGGCCTCGCCAGTCTGGTCAGAGCCGAACCGATCCTGACCCACGAACGCGCGCTGCTGCAGCGACTCGCGTCAGGCCTGGCGGGCGTGTTGGCCGGCAACGAGACCGACGACTGGCGTTGGTTCGAGGACGGCCTGACCTACGACAACGCGCGCTTGCCGGAAGCCTTGTTGCGCGCGGGTCAGGTGCTCGACGACGACGCCCTTGTCGCCGCCGGGCTCCGGTCTCTGGAGTGGCTGTGCGGCATGCAGACCGGCGCGCGCGGCGTCTTCCGGGCCGTCGGAACGCTCAACTTCGGCCGGCCCTTCACAGTCGAGGCGCCCTTCGATCAGCAGCCGCTCGAGGCGGCCGCCACCGTTGACGCCTGCGCCGCCGCCTTTGCCTGCACGGGCGACGCCCGCTGGCAGAGCGAAGCGCGCCGCGCGTTCGACTGGTTCCTCGGCAAGAACGATCTGGGCGTCCCGCTCGGCGATCCGCTGACCGGCGACTGCTACGACGGGCTGACACCCAACGGCCCGAACCTGAACCGGGGCGCGGAGTCGGTGCTGTCCTTCCAGCTGTCGGTCTGCACCATGCTGTGCCTTGAGCGCATCGCCCGGCCCGGTTCAAGTCCCGCCATCAAAGCCCAAGCAGAAGGCCTCCCCGCTGAACGATGCCAAACCTCCTCCACAGCGACCTTCGACTCCCCCCCAACCCGGCGCGGGTCGTTATCCGGCCCTTCCACATCGCTCCAGATCCCGGACCGCTGAAGCCCGGCACGGTGTCCCGGCCCCGCCGCATCGTCGACGCGGTGCTGGCGATGGACATGCGGACCTGCGAAGCTGAACTGGCCCTGGTCAACCGGGACTTCAGTGACCGGCACTGGCAGACCCGTGCCGTCCACCTGGAGCGTTACGGTCAGATCAAGGCCCTGCTCGGCCTCAAGTCCGGGCTCCGCGAGACGCGCAAGGTGCTCATCGGCGCCTACTTCTGCCATGAGTACAGCTATGCCAGCGCCGCCTTGACCAATCCGAGCATCACGCCGCATCCGGACCAGTCAGGCCTGGTCGGCGGCGCGGTGCGGATCATCCTGTCGATGCGGGCCGTCGGCGAGGGCCACATCTCGTCGATCGCCTTTCGCGAAGGCATCGTCACGCCGGACGGCGGGATCCAGCTGTTGGCCGAGCCGCGGGTCGCGATGGCCGCCCATGCCTGCGACCCGCCGCCGGAGGGCATCCCCGAGGGTCCGATCTGCGCGACCCGCTACGACGAGGCGTCGTTGTCCGGGACGGTGATCTTCCCCTTCACCCAGGCCCAGCGAAACGGCCTGGAGGACCTGCGGCTGGTCCGGTTCGTCGGCGATGACGGCCAGCCCGTCTGGTACGGCACCTACACGGCCTACAGTGGCCAGGCGATCGCCTCGGAGCTGTTGGTCACGCGAGACTTCCGCGCCTTCGACCTGCTGCCGATGAGCGGTTCAGCGGCGCGCAACAAGGGCATGGCCCTGTTTCCGCGCAAGGTCGGCGGCCAGTACGCGATGATCGGCCGGCAGGACGGGGAAAACATCTGGTTCCTGCGCTCCGACCACCTGCTCGACTGGAACGGCGGAGAAATGATCGTTGCGCCGCGCTTCCCCTGGGAGCTGGTCCAGATGGGCAATTGCGGCTCGCCCATCGAGATTGACGAGGGCTGGCTGCTTCTGACCCACGGCGTCGGGGCCATGCGCAAATACGCCATCGGCGCGGTGCTGCTGGACAAGGAGCATCCGACAAAGGTGCTCGGCCGGATGACCGCGCCGCTGATCTCGCCGTCCGACGAGAACCGCGAGGGCTATGTGCCCAACGTCGTCTACACCTGCGGCGCCCTGGCCATCGGCCGCCGCCTGATCATCCCCTACGGCGTCGCCGACAGCTCGATCGCGTTTTGTTCGGTCGATATCGACGAGCTGTTGCGGGAGCTGGTGTGATTCTTGGCAACACCGCTCCATCCCTGCCCGTCATCGTCGGACTTGTTACGACGACCCATGACCACCGTCAGGCCTGGGTGTGCATGGGCCCTCGCGACGAGCGCGAGGATGACGGCGCAATTTTTTGACTCAACGAGGCGTTCTACCGCAGCGCGGCGTTGACCTTGGCCAGGGCCTTGCTGCCCGGGGTGAGTTCGCTGTTTGACAGGGCGTTCAGCGGCTTGGGCACCGTGTTCAGGGCGTCGTGCAGGTCCTCGGCTTCCGGGTCGACGTAGAGCAG
>JBKJII010000121.1:0-1597 GCA_046598505.1 Caulobacter sp.
GTCTGGAGACGTGCCGAGAATGGGCACGCCCGCGTCTTCCAGGGCCTGGGCCAGCTTGAGCGGTGTCTGGCCGCCGAACTGGACGATGACCCCGGCCAGGGTCCCGTTCTTCTGCTCAACGTGGCTCAGCTCCAGCACGTCGTCGGCCGGCAGGGGCTCAAAGTAGAGGCGGTCGGAGGTGTCGTAGTCGGTGGAGACGGTCTCGGGGTTGCAGTTGACCATGATCGACTCGATGCCGATCTGGTCCAGCGCGAAGGCCGCGTGGCAGCAGCAGTAGTCGAACTCGATGCCCTGGCCGATGCGGTTGGGACCGCCGCCGAGGATGATCGCCTTTTTGCGGTTCGAGGGCTCGGACTCGCAGTCGGGCTGCTGGCCGAGCGCGCCGGTCTCGTAGGTCGAATACATGTAGGGGGTGGTGGCCGCGAACTCGCCGGCGCAGGTGTCGATGCGCTTGAACACCGGGCGGATGTTCATGGCGTGGCGCCGGGCGCGGACCTCGGTCTCGCTGAGCGCCGTCAGCTTCGCCAGACGGGCGTCGGAGAAGCCCATGGCCTTCAGCCTGCGCAGGCCGTCGGCGGCGGGCAGGCCAGCGGCGCGGACGACGCCTTCCTGGCGGACGATCTCGGCGATCTGGCGCAGGAACCAGGGCTCGTAGGAACAGGCGCCGTTGATCTCCTCGACGGTCAGGCCGTGGCGGAAGGCCTGGGCGATGACCAGCAGGCGGTCCGGCGTCGGCGTGCCGAGCGCGCGCAGCACGGCGGCGTGGGCAGTGTCCGGATCGGCCGTGCCGGGGATGTCGATCTCGTCGAGGCCCGACAGGCCCGTTTCCAGACCGCGCAAGGCCTTCTGCAGGATCTCGGGGAAGATGTGGCCGATGGCCATGACCTCGCCGACGGACTTCATCGAGGTGGTCAGATAGGGCTCGGCGCCGGGGTATTTCTCGAACGCGAAGCGCGGGATCTTGGTGACGACGTAGTCGATGCTCGGCTCGAACGAGGCCGGCATGGCCCCGCCGGTGATGTCGTTGGCCAGTTCATCCAGGGTGTAGCCGACGGCCAGGCGGGCGGCGACCTTGGCGATGGGGAAGCCGGTGGCCTTGGAGGCCAGGGCCGAGGAGCGCGACACGCGCGGGTTCATCTCGATGACGACCATCCGGCCGTCGGCGGGGTTGATCGCCCACTGGACGTTCGACCCGCCGGTCTCGACGCCGATCTCGCGCAGCACGGCGATCGAGCCGGTCCGCATCCGCTGGTATTCCTTGTCGGTCAGCGTCAGGGCCGGGGCGACGGTGATGCTGTCGCCGGTGTGCACGCCCATCGGGTCGATGTTCTCGATCGAGCAGACGATGATGCAGTTGTCCGCCGTGTCGCGGACGACCTCCATCTCGAACTCCTTCCAGCCGAGCACGCTCTCCTCGATGAGCACCTCGGTGGTTGGGGAGAGGTCGAGGCCGCGCTCGACGATCTCGGCGAACTCCTCGACGTTGTAGGCGATGCCCCCGCCGGTCCCGGCTAATGTGAAGGACGGACGGATGATGGCGGGCAGGCCGACAAACGCCAGCCCCTCCAAAGCCTCATCCATGTTGTGGGCGGCCTTG
>JBKJII010000202.1:0-13767 GCA_046598505.1 Caulobacter sp.
GCTGGAGCATTTCTCCGATCCAGCTGGATCGGAGAAATGCTCCAGCCTTTTGTTTTGTCGCATTTTCTGGCGGCGAACCGGCATCCACTTCGCCGGAAAATGCTCTAGCGAACCGGCGCGCCGGCGGCCTGCGCTTCAGCAGCCGTCGGCGTACTGGTCGCATCGGCCGCGGCAAGATCGCCGGCCCGGAACATCCAGCTCGCGAACAGGGCGATCACGACCAGCACGGTGGACGCCACCAGCATCCAGAGCGCGTGACGGCCCCAGCGACCCTGGCGGGCGTCCGTCGCTTCGATATGGACCTCGTGGCCGGGTTGGTTGCGCGGTGTACGGCTGAAAAATCCGGCCATGAGAATGCGGCTCCTTGTCCGAGGGTTCGGTCAGGGAAACGTGTCGCGTCAGGGGGTTGTTCCGGGTTCGCGTCAGCGGCGAAAAAGATTCAACTTTTTTCGCAACGGCCGGAACGCATTTCGGGGAAGCCGCGTTTACTGATTGCGGAGGCGGCGACGCCCCCCCCGACTTGAGGCTGGTGAGAGCCAGCCAGTCGCCTCCGCACCCCATTCCCGATTATGACGACCTCAGGGGCGGATCGCAGGATCCGCCCCTGATTTCATGCGGCTCAGCGAGGCTTGAGGCGGAAGGTCACGTCGGTGCGACGGCGGAGAGGCTTGTCGTCGCCGGACGCGGTCATCGCGCCGCTCTCGCCGACGGCCCCGACGTTGAAGTTTACGGTGGAAAAGCCGAGCCGCTCGACCGCCGCGCGGACCGCGTCCGCCCGCTTCTTCGACAGCACCAGGTTCACGTCCGGATCACCCACCGAGTCCGCAAGGCCGGTCACATCCACCTGGCCGAGGGCGCAGCCCCGGGTCCTTTCGCCGGCGCCCTTGATCACGGCCTGCGCCTCTCGCGTGATCGCCGCCGAGTCCCGCTCGAAATAGATCGACACCGTCAGGTCCTGACAGGCGTTTGGCACCGCCGCCCGGCGGAAGCCCGACAGTGTCCCGCATCCGCTCAGCATCACGGCGGCGGCGCCCACAACAGCCAGTTTCGTCAGCGTTTTCATAGCCCAACCCTCAGCCCAAAAAATAGGGCGGTCGACCACCTGGCCAACCGCCCGCTTCCGCCCGTCAGCGAGCGCGTAACGATCAGGTCCGGGGCCGGCCGTCTTCCCAGAAGTACCGACCCGAGGCTTGATCGTAATAGTAATACCGACCGGCGGTCTCGTCATAGTACTGCCGTTTGACCGGAGCCGTCGCGCCACAGCCGCCATCGTCGCGGCAGCCCTTGATCGCGCCCGCGGCGCCGCCGACCATGGCGCCGACGGCTGCGCCGGAACCTGCGTCACCATTGCCGGTGTTGTTGCCGATCACCGCGCCGGCGACGGCGCCCAGGGTCGCGCCGCCGACGGCGTTGCGTTCGACATTTCCCGTGGTGGTGCAGGCGGTCGTCAATAGTCCCGCCCCTGCTATGGCGATAAGGGTCTTGTACATGGACTTGGTCCTTACAGGTGGCGTGTCCCGGTCTGCGTTGGCAACGTCCCGCTGCGGCCCGGGTTCCGCCCGTGGAACTTCGCGGCTATGGCAGCCGTTAGGGTGCGGACGGGGTGTGGGAGACGGCGCCGCATGGCAAAGCGACTGAAGAAACTCGCCCTCAAGCGGGTGGCCATCGTGGTCAACCCGGCTGCGGGCAGCGCCGGCCCTGATGCGGCGGCCGAGGCCCAGCGGATCCTCGCGGAACAGGGCGTGAAGGGCGTGGTGACCACGCCCGGCGAAGACGGACTTGAGGGCTGTCTGAAAGCTGCCCTGGCTACCAAACCTGACCTCCTCGCCATCGTCGCCGGCGACGGCACGGCGCGGTGCGGCGCGGCGCTGGCCGGCCCAAAGGGTCCGTTGCTCGCACCGCTGCCCGGCGGCACGATGAACATGCTGCCCAACGCGCTCTACGGCGGCCGGGACTGGAAGACTGCACTGGCCGCCATCCTCTCCGACGGCGTCGAGAGGCCAGTGTCGGGCGGAGAAGTCGAGGGGCAGGCCTTCTACGTCGCCGCCATTCTCGGGTCCCCCGCGCTCTGGGCGGAGGCGCGGGAGGCGGCGCGCGACGGGGATATCCGGCGTGCCTGGCAGCGCGCCCAACGCGCCATCCGTCGCGCCTTCTCGGGCCGGCTGCGATTCTCGCTCGGCGGTCAGCCGCGTGGCAAGACCCAGGCGCTGGCCCTGATGTGTCCGTTGGTGTCCAAGATTCTCAACGACGACGACGGTTATCTTGAGGCCGCCGCCATCGACCCGGCCAATGCCCTCGACATATTCCGCCTGGGCTTCCATGCCGCGCTCGGGGATTGGCGAGCCGACGAGAGGGTGCTGGTCGCTCGCGTCCGCTCGGGTCGCGCCTGGGCCAGCGGCCCGATCCCGGCGGTGCTCGATGGTGAGCCCACGACGCTCGGCCCGGTCGTCGATTTTCGCTTCCGACCGATCGCCTTCAGGGCCCTGGTTCCCCGCGAACTGGAGCCGTCGGCATGACGCTGCGCCTTGTCCAGCTGTCTGACATCCATTTCGGCGGGGAGAATCGGCCTGCCGTGGCCGCGACCGCCGCCTGGATCGCAGAGCACAGGCCCGACCTGGCGATCATCACCGGAGACATCACGCGCGAAGGCGAGGAAAGTGAGTTCACGGCCGCCCGGGCCTGGATCAACAGCCTCGCCGTCGAGTCCGTGGTGGTGCCGGGCAATCATGACACGCCCTATTTTGATCTGGTCCGCAGGATCTTCGCACCGTGGGAACGGTACGAACGCCACTTTGGCGGCCTGTCGACCGACCCCTTCCGGCGCCAGGGTCTGGCCATCGCCCGGATCAACACCGCGCGCGGCGTTCAGCTGCGAGCCAACTGGTCCAAAGGCGCGATTGCGGGGCGTCATGTCGCCGCCGCGATCCGCGGCCTTCAGGGCTCGCCCGCCGGCGCCCTCAAAGTTGTCGCCTGCCATCACCCGCTGGTCGAGATGATCGGCGGCCCAATGAGCGGACAGGTGCATGGCGGCCATAACGCCGCCGTTGCGCTGTCCGAGGCGAAAGTGGACCTGGTGTTGACCGGACACGTGCATGCGCCCTTCGCCCTGCCCTATCCCGGCGGCGACGGGCGAACCTGGGCCATCGGCGCAAGCACGCTGTCGGTCCGCGAACGCGGCGCACCGATCGGCTTCAACTGCATTGAGGTCGAGGACGATGTCGTGCGGGTGACGGCCCTGGCCTGGACAGGCTCGCATTTCGAGGCGTGGCGGACCTGGTCCATCGACCGGCGTCCGGTCGACCACTGACGCCAGACAGAATCAAGCGGTTCTGGACCACCCTTGTCCTTTCAACGTCTGGCAACCTTTGGCGTTCCGGCGGCCTCTACAGGATCCGGATAGGTCCAGGCCAGGCCCCGGCCCCGCGCCGCGTCGAACTGACGCCCCGCCAGTTCCCAGTTCAGCAGTTTGTCGAACCAGGCCTCGAGGAAGCCTTTCCGGTCGTTCTGGTGGTCCAGATAGTAGGCGTGTTCCCACAGGTCGCAGACCGTCAGGGGGACGGCGGCGCCCAGCGTCAAGGGATCGCCGGCGTCGTGGGTGGTGACGACCTTGAGCCGGTCGCCCTCGGCAAGCAGCCAGACCCAGCCTGAACCGAAGTGTTCGGCCCCGGCTTTCACAAAGGCGGCCTTCAGGCTGGCCAGACTGCCGAACCCGGCATCGATGGCCCAGGTCAGGTCCTCGCCGGCCGGCATCCTGTCGGCAGTCATGGCCTGCCAGAAGAAGCCGTGGTTCCAGGCCTGGGCCGCGTTGTTGAACAGCTTTGCCCGCTTCGGGTTGTCCGCCGCGTCCCGCACAACGGACTCAAGGCTGTCGGCCACGGCGCCGGCCTCGTCGAGCAGCTTGTTCAGCGTGTCAACGTAGGTCTTGTGATGCTTGCCATGGTGGAAGCGCAGGGTTTCGGCCGAGATGACGGGCATAAGCGCGTCGGGCAGGTAGGGCAGATCGGGAAGGATGAACATGGGTCACTCCGGACGGGGTCCGAAGGGAAGCGTTCCACGCCGCCGATCAGTTCCGGGCGTGCGGCGGCTTGTCCATGAAGGCGCGCACGACGGCGGCGGCCAGTTGCGGGTTGCGCAAAGCGTAAATGCCGGCCGCCACCGCCGCACCGGCCGACAGCAGCGGACGGTCGCGGACCACGCCCATGATCGTTTCGATCAGTGAGGCGTCAGGCTGAGAGGCCGAGGCCGCGCTGCGACGCTCGCCCTCGGCCTTGCGCGCCGCCATGAAGCCCGCGAGCAGAACAATCAGGGCGGAGCAGCCCGCGATAATCGCCGCCGCTCCGGCCGTGCCGACGTGGGGCTGGATGAAAGCAAAGAGGGCGAAGAAAGCCGAAAAGACGCCGGCGGCTGCGGCGGCGGCGATAGCGGCGCCCGCCGCTACAGCCATCAGCGTCCGTTCCATCATCAGCGGCGATCGCTACGGCTGGAGAGCAGCAGGCCGATCAGGACGCCGACGCCGATGCCGGCCAGCGTCGCCGCCACCGGACGTTCCTTGACCTTCTCGACGACGTAGCGCTGCGCCTCGTCGAACTGCGTTGTCGCCGTGTCCGCATAGGCGCGGCCCTGGGCGCGCAGCGTTTCCATGCCCTCGCGGACGGCCGCTTCGGTGCGGTGCGCCGCATCGGTGAGGCGCTCGCGCGCCTGGTCGGTGGCGTCGATGAAGCTACGCTCCGCGTGTTTGGCCGCGCTCTTCAGGTCAGACCGGGCCTCGGCGATTTCATCGGTGGCGGGGATCTTGGCGTTGGTGGGCATGAAAGGCTCCGTGGTCGCGGGCGCGCCGAATACCGGCGGCCCTCCTTGCGGGGGACTGACCCGGAACGCGATCCCGCGAGATCGAGTTCCATTCTAGACCGACAAGGGCGAGGACGCCACGAATTCTCGCCTGTCGCGCGACGTCGCCTTACTCGTTATGGTGAGGCATGGACGACGCCGCGTCACAGGCCCCCGCACTGAACGAAGCCTCGCGGCTGGCCGCGTTGCGGTCTCTGCATGCGCTCGACAGCGGCTCGGACCGGCGCTTCGACCGGATCGCCCGGACAGCGGCCCTGGTTCTGCGGGCGCCGCGGGCCGCGGTTGTGCTCGTCGACGCCGACCGTCTCTGGCACAAGGCCCGTATCGGCATTCCACGCGGCCAGTACCCGCGCGCAGGGACGCTTGCGGACTATATGGTGCGCAATCCCGGAACGCTGTTCAGCACGGACGTGACCAGTGATCCGCGCTTCAGCGTCCTGCGCGGACAGCTGCATCAGGTCGATGTACGGTTCTACGCGGGCGCGCCGATCGTGGCGCCGGGTGGCGAGGTCGTCGGGGTTCTGTCGGTCGGTGACACCGAGCCCCATCCGCCGCACACCGAGGCCGAACGCCTTGCGCTGGAGGACCTCGCGGCCCTGGCCGGCGACATGCTGGTGCACGACGCCGAGACGATCGATGCAGAACAGCGCATGCGACTTGACCAGCGCCGCGTCGAGTTGGCGCTCGACGCCGCCGGCCTGGGCGAATTCGAATGGGACATCGCCGAGGACCGCGTCTTCGTCAGCGAACGCATGAAGGCCATCACCGGCGTTGTCGCCAGTTCCGCCAGGGGCCACGGCGGGGACGTCTCTTTCCGATATGTCCACCCGGACGACGCGGCGCGACTGCGCGAGGAAGTGGACAGGGGCCTGCGGTCAGAGGGGCGCTACACGGCGGAATACCGCATGATCAGGCCCGACGACGGCCGACTGCGCTGGATGCAGGGCGCCGGGGTGGTTGTGACTGACCCCGCCGGAGCGCCGCAGCGCGTGATCGGCGTCGTTCGCGACATCACCGACCGCAAGTCGGAGGAAGAGCATCGCGAGACCCTCCTGTCCGAGATGGACCACCGGGTGAAGAACGTGCTTGCGGCCGTTCAATCGCTGGCGGCCCAGTCGGCCCGGCGCACCACCTCGACGGAAGGCTTTATGACCGCCTTCGCGGGCCGCCTGAAGGCCATGGCCTCGGCGCACGAGCTTCTGACGGCCACCCGCTGGCGCGGGGCGAGCCTGACCCACATCGCCGCTGCGGAGCTCGGCGGCCTGGCCCCCGGTCAGGCGCGCTGGGAAGGCCCGGACCTGGTATTGACGCCACGGGCCGCCAACGCCGTGTCGCTGGCCCTGCACGAGCTGGCCACCAACGCGGTCAAGTACGGCGCCCTGTCTGTCGAGGCGGGGCGCGTCGAGGTGATCTGGGAGCGGACCCCTGAAGGCGGCTTTACCCTGCACTGGGTTGAAAGCGGCGGTCCGCTGGTCACACCGCCCGAGCGCCGGGGCTTCGGCTCGACCCTGCTCGACCGGGTCACGGGCCGCGAACTGGGCGGAGAGGGCCGCGTCGAGTACCGCGCCGACGGCGTCCGGGCCTTGCTGCAGGCGGATGCCCGGTCCGTAGCCGAGCCGCTAGAGGCGCCGTCCGCGATCGAGACGGAGCCGGCGCCCGCCATCGGGGCTTCGCACGGCCGACACGAAGGGGCGGGTGGCGGAGTCGCGGGCATGCGACTGTTGATCGTGGAAGACGCCGTCCTGCTGGCCATGGAACTGGAGGCGGGCCTGGTCGAGGCCGGGGCGATCATCGTCGGAGCCGCAGCGGAACTGGGCGAGGCCATGGGCATGCTTGACCGCCAGATCGACGCGGCGGTGCTCGACGCCAACCTGAACGGCGAGTCCGTCAGGCCGTTGGCGGCGGCCCTGCACGCACGGGGGACGCCGTTCGTGTTCGCCACCGGCTATGGCGAGCGCGGCGCCCCGGAGGGCTTCGACGTCCCCGTCGTTCGCAAGCCCTACAACGTCCACCAGATCGTCAGCGCCCTCGCCGAGGCGACAAGCCGGCGCTGACCCTCAGACGATGCCGCGCGCACGCAACTCGGCGACCCCGTCGGCCGTCAGGCCGGCCCGTTCCATGAGGACGGCATCGGTGTGCTCGCCCAGCGGTGGTCCCGGCCAGCGCACGCTGCCGGGCGTTTCGGTGAGCCTGGGGAAGGCATTCTGCATCTTCACGCTGCCGAACACGGGATGCGGCGTCTCGACGATCGCCTCGCGGGCCGCGAACTGGGGATCGGCCAGCATGTCCGGCGCGCGATAGACCCGGCCGGCGGCCACGCCGCTGGTTTCCATCAAGGCCAGCAGCGCCTCCGCGTCCAGCGTCGAGGTCCAGGCGCCGATCAGGGCGTCCAGCTCGGTCTGGTGCTCGCCGCGGCCCGCGTGGCCGGCGTAGCGCGGATCCTCGGCCAGTTCCGGCCGGCCCATGGCGTCGGCGAGTCGCTTGAACAGCGTGTCCTGGTTCGCGCCGATGACCACCAGCGCGCCATCACGAGTCGGATAGGCGTTGGACGGCGCTATGCCGGGCAGGACCGATCCGGACCGCTCGCGGACATAGCCGGTCAGGCCATACTCGGTGATCAGGTTCTCCATCACCGACAGCACGCTCTCGTAGATCGCCGCATCGACAATCTGCCCGCGACCGCTGCGATGGCGGGCGTGCAGGGCCATCATCGTCCCAAGCGCCGCATGCAGCCCGGCCAGACTGTCACCCACCGAGATGCCTGCCCGCGCCGGCGCGCGGTCGGGTTCGCCGGTGATGTAGCGCAGCCCGCCCATCGCTTCGCCGATCAGGGCGTAGCCGGCCCGCGAGGCGTAGGGGCCCGTCTGGCCGAAGCCGGACACGCGGGCCATGACCAGACCGGGGTTGTCGGCCGACAGACTGTCGTAGCCCAGACCCCACTTCTCGAGCGCGCCGGGCCGGAAGTTCTCAACCAGCACATCGGCCCCGCCGATCAGCCTGCGGGCGATGGCCTGCCCTTCAGGCGTGCGCAGATTGAGGGTCACGGACTTCTTGTTGCGCCCGATGACCGGCCACCAGGGCGAATGGCCCATCGGCAGGGACCGGCCCCACTGGCGCATCGGGTCACCGGCGCCGGGATCCTCGATCTTGATCACCTCAGCGCCGAAATCACCGAGGATCTGCCCACAGAACGGCCCGGCGATCAGGGTGCCCATCTCGATGACGGTCAGGCCGTCGAGCGGTCCGGGCGGCTTCGGCTTGGCGTCGGCGGTCATGTCGGCTCACGAGGAACAGGGCGCTGCCCGGCCCGCTTGGCGGCGCCGGGCAGCCTTGTCAATCGCGGGCCTGGGACCCCGGCTTGGTGACGTTGTCGTCCGAGTTGCGGTCGATCAGGTAGTTGTAGGGATCGACCCCGCCGAACTTCGGCGCCTTTTCGACCGTGAAAGTCAGGGTTTGCGTTCCGGTGTGGATCGGCCGCCGCGCCAGGGTGATCACCTTGCTGCTGTCGAAGCCCTTCTCGCCCGGCATGGCCGTGAACAGGCCGACGTCCAGAACCTCGGTCATCGGCGCGGCGGTCTCCTTGCCCTTGCCGTCGGCGTGCAGTTTCCTGGCCTCGACCGTCAGGGTGACGTCGTAGCGACCGTCGGTGCGTCTCTTGACCGTCATCCCCGTGGTCTTGAGATCATAGAGCGTGATCTTTTCGAACAGGTCGGTGATCAGTTCCTGCTTGTCCGCAGGAGCCTCCGCCCGCAGCGCCGCGACCAGATCCATCGAGGTCGGATAGGGCGCGCCCTTGAAGGCGAACTTCGCCAGCAACGACCGCAGGCCGCGGTTGACCGCGTCCTCGCCGATCTCGCGCTGCAGCCGGTACATGACCAGCGAGCCCTTTCGGTAGTGGATATACTGCTGGTCCTCGACCCGGAAGAGCGGCTGCTCGTCACGAAGATCGCCGCCACGCGAGCGCAGGTAGGCGTCCAGTTCAAACTTGAGGAACTTGCGGATCTGGTCCTGGCCGTAGAGGTGCTTCATGACCATCAGCGCCGAGTATTGCGCCAGCGTTTCGGACAGCGAGGTGCGGCCCTGCTGGTCCGCGCCGATGATCTGGTGCGCCCACCACTGGTGCCCGATCTCGTGGGCAGCGACATAGGTGACCATGTCGATCTTGGCCGGGTCGTCATAGCGGGCGATGAAGCCCAGTCCTTCCGACCACGGCATGGTTCCGGCGAACGCCTGGGCGAAGTCGGCGTAGGCCGGGAACTCGACAAAGCGCAGCTGGTGAAACTGATACGGGCCGAAATTGGCCTGGTAGTAGTCTAGCGACGTCCGGGCGGCCTTCTGCATCCGCGCCACGTTCCAGGCGTGCTGCGGGTCGTAGTAGACGACCAGATTGACGCCCTTGTAGGCCTCGGTCGCCACCTTGTAGCGGGCCGACTGGATCGAGAAGAACGGCAGGACCGGCGCCTCGGTGACGAACCGCATGGTGCGGCGGTCGCCCCTGGTCACATCCGACACCTGCTGCCCCGGCGCGATAGGCGTCTGGTCCGCATCGGTGGTGATGGTGATGTCTGACAGCACGAAGTCGGCGTCGTGGCGAAGGTAGTTGAACTGCCGTGACGGGACATCACCGAGCGGCGCCATCGGCTCGCGCTCCGGCAATTTGAGTTCGCGACGGCGCGCGCGGTCCTGCAGCAGGCCGTTGCGCTCGAAACCCAGCACCGGCGCGATATCGCCACTGTTGATGAAGGCGCCGTTGGGGACGATGCGGGTCTCGTTGCCGCTGTTGCGGAAGCCCTTCTGAACCCGATCGGTCGTGAAGGTGATGACGCGCCGGGTTCCGGGCAGCATCGGGTCGTCGAGCGCGAAGATACGGTAGTTGAAGCGCGCCTCGGGCTGCTGCATCGCCGGCCGCCCGCCCTGCACGGCGAGATCGGAGACCTTCAGATCCCGCGCGAAGGCCAGGTGGATTTCCTTGAGCACCTGGCCGGTGCGGTTCTCGACCACGTATTCGCCGTGAGTCACCGCGCGCGGCTGGTCGGGGTAGAGATCGACGGCCAACGTCATCGACACGATCTTGGGTCGCGGCATGTCGATATATTTGTAGAGCGCCTTCTCGTAGTCGCCGAGCCAGGCCTGGTCGGCGCGCTGCGTGCGGTGCTCGTTCCAGACATTGGTGTTCAGGTAGATCCAGCCGCCCGTGGCCGCAAAGGCGATGAGCGTGACCAGGACCACCTTGCCGGTCGGCCCCATGAGCCGCCGGGGCAGCGCGCGGATTCGTGGCATCAGTCGCGTGTCTGTCCCGCGCTGCCAGAAGGCGTGGATCATCGCGACCAGCACGATCGCCGCCAACGACCAGTAGATGCGGAACCAGGCGGCCCCGATCCAGAAGCGGCCCTGGCCGTTCAGGTCGGACAACGGAACCGCGGAGGCGCCGCCATAGACGTAGAGGTTGTCGTCCCAGCCGAAGGTGGCGGCCGTGCCCTGGATGATCAGGAACACAACCATCAGCGCCCAGCCGACGAATTTGTTCGGGCTGAAGGTCTGGATGAAGATGGCCAGCACCGCGACGAGAATGAAGTCGACCGTCTGCGGGACCACGAGCCAGACGAGATACTTCACCGGCTCGAAGTCGAAGTAGCCCTTCGACATCTGGATCAGCACCGCGATGGCCACGCCGGCCAGCAGGGTCGAGATCAGCACCAGCGAGATGGCCAGCACCTTGGGGATGGCGAAGGCCCAGCCGGGGACCGCCGAGGCGTCGATGATCTCGTTGATCTTCTTCTCGCGGTCACGCCAGACGAGTTCGCCGGCGTAGTAGATGGCGATGATCAGCGGGATGACGGTGTAGCTGGTCGTAAGCCGCTCGAGCATGACCCGCGTCACCGGATAGATCACCCCGCCGTAGCGCCCAAGATCCGTGACGGTCCAAAGCGCAAAAACCGCGAACGCCGCACCGATGATCAGCAGCACGAAGTAGGCCGGGCTGAGGAACACCAGCCGCATGTCGAGCCGGGTCCGGGCCCAGAGCTGGGCGCGCGCGGTCCGGCCGTCGAATACCGGTTTGGGCAGGCGACCGGGTGAGCTTGTGATCGGCCCCGTCGGTGCGGCCCTGGCGACAAGCCTGGCGGCCTTGAGCCGGCGACCGCGAAGCGGTCCTGTGGTGAACCGAAACAGCCCGAAGGCCAGCATCAGCGACAGGGCCGACACGCCGAGCCAGATGAGCTTGTTCCACAGGATCAGCCCGGCGAGGGCCGGGTTCTGGGTGTTCATCTCCGCCACGGTCCAGTAGCGGGCCGCCAGACCGTAGGCCGAGCCGCCAAACGGATCAACGAGGGCCGCGATCGACCGGTACTCGGGCGAGCTCAGCACCATGCCGCGGGCGAAGTAGAGCACCAGGAAGGCGACAACTCCGACATAGGTCCACATGATCGAGCGCGTAGCGGTCGCCAGGGCGAAGAACAGGGCGGACGTGACCAGCAGGGCGGGCACGCCGATCATGATGTAGGCATAGGCGTAGTGGCCCAGAGTCAGCGGGCCGAGCGTCTCGCGATCGACCCAGGGCATCGCCGCCCCTGCGATCAGGCCGAGCGGCACGGCGAGGAAACTGATCAGGGCGGCCGCATAGGCGCCCGTGAACCGGCCCATCAGGTAGTCGAACTTGTTGATCCGCGTCGTGCGGATGAGGGGGCCGAATCCGGTGTCGTCGTCGCGCACGATGACGTTGGCCACGAAGGCCGTCGTCACGAACATGTAGAGGACCGCGAACAGGAAGTGGGTGATCGCAATCGCGTAGGGAGCGTTCTTGTGGACGTTGGCCCCGAACCCGATGTTGAGCACGTTGGACGCCGCGACCGTCGCGAACGACATCAGGCCGAACAGCAGCACCACGACCCAGAACACCGGCTGGCGCAGCTGGTATCGGAATTCGAAGCTCGCGACTTTCGAGAACATCGCGCGGGCCTCAGGCGGCTTTGCGGTGCGTCGAGAGGGTGGAGAAGTAGACGTCCTCCAGATCCCCCTGCACCGAGGTGAAGCCGTCGCCCGGATCGGTGTCGGAAATGATGTGAATGACCGTGCGGCCGCCGAACAGCCGGGTCGAGATCACGCGGTAGCGGGCCTGGTGTGCAGCGAGATCGGCCTTTTCGATCGCCTTCTTCCAGATGCGGCCCCTGAGGCCGGCGACCAGGTCGCCCGGCGCGCCCTGACCGACGATTCGGCCGTCGCAGATGATCGCCATCGCCGGGCAGAGGTCCGACACGTCCTCGACGATATGGGTCGACAGGATGACCACCACGTTCTCGCCGATCTCGGCCAGCAGGTTGAGAAAGCGGTTGCGCTCCTCCGGGTCAAGGCCGGCGGTAGGTTCGTCGACGATGATCAGGGAGGGGTCGCCGATCAGGGCCTGGGCGATGCCGAAGCGCTGGCGCATGCCGCCGGAGAAGCCGGCGATGGCCTTCTTTCGCACGCTCCAGAGGTTGGTCTGGTTGAGCAGCGTCTCGACCGTTTCCTTGCGGTCCTTCGCGTTGGCGATGCCCTTGAGCACCGCCATGTGGTCGAGCATGTCGTAGGCCGAAACACGCGGGTAAACGCCGAAGTCCTGCGGCAGATAGCCCAGGGTCCGGCGCAGCGCTTCGGGTTCCTTGAGCACGTCGATGGCGCCGAAGCGAACATGCCCCGAGGTCGGCGCCTGCAGCGTCGCAACCGTCCGCATCAGGGTGGACTTGCCGGCGCCGTTCGGGCCGAGCAGGCCGAACATGCCCTTCTCGACCGTCAGGTTGACCTCGTCCAGCGCCACCGTCCCGTTCGGATAGACGTGCGTCAGGTTCTCGATAATCAGCATGATGCGACCCACCCCCCGGTGATGAAACTTACGCTCTACACGCCCCGTCGGAAGTCATGGCGGGGGCGGGCGCGGGGAGCAAGTGAAAGAACCGTAAGGCGCGCAACGTCTCGCCATCGTCATCGACCTTCGCTAGGAAGCCATCATGACCCGCAAGATCGCTTTCGACGCCATCGAGAATTTCCGTGATTTCGGCGACTACGTCGTCGGCGACCGCCGCCTGAAGCGGGGCGTGCTGTTCCGCGCCGCCCATCAGTCCGAGGCGACCGACGCCGACCTGGAGGCGATGCGCGCCCTCGGACTGGCAGTGATCGTCGACCTGCGCCGGCCGAACGAGCGCGACCGCAGTCCGAGCCGTCGCTGGCAGGGCTTCGATGGCCTCGTCATCGAGAACGACATTGGCCGGACCGAGGAAGATCCCTGGCACGTGTTCATCAGCAATTCGGACCTGAGCGCGAAGGCCTTCACGGACTACATGGTCGACTACTATCGCGAGGCGCCCTTCGTGGATCGCCACATCGACCTCTACAGCCGCTACTTCGCGGCCCTGGCCGAAACCGACGGCGCGGTGCTGATCCACTGCGCGGCCGGCAAGGACCGGACGGGCATCCTCGCCGCCCTGACCCACCATCTTGCCGGCGTGCACGAGGACGACATCCTCGCCGACTTCCTGCTGACCAACGACCCGCTGCGCTTCGAGCGCCGCGCGCCGCAGTTCGCCGCCGTGGTCGAGGAAATGACCGGCCGGCGGCCGACCGAAGACGCAGTGATCACCGCCCTGGGTGTCGAGGCCCACTATCTGGAAACAGCCTTCGGCGCGATCCATGAGCAACATGGCTCACTGGACGCCTACCTGCAGGACGTGCTGGGCGTCGACGCGGCCCGCCGCGCGGCCATTGTTCACCGCATTCTCGACTAGAGCATTTTCCGGCGACGGGGATACCGGTTCGCCGCCAGAAAATGCGACATGCAGAAACCGGGACACACACTCTTTTCTCGCGCCACCCACGCCGTCATCCTCGGGCTTGTCCCGAGGACCCATGCGCGCGAGCAGACGGGACTGAGGCGCTGCATGTTCCGCG
>JBKJII010000295.1:0-3612 GCA_046598505.1 Caulobacter sp.
TCTGAAGGGCTGGGGCGGATTTCAGCTCGCGCGGATCAAGACGAGGATCATCATGAGCAAGACCCGATCAGTTTCGCGATACGCGTTGGCCCTGTCCTGTGGCGTCGCGGCGCTGACAGCGGCATTGGCCGTCGCGGCCCCGGCCGCGGCCCAGGACACCACGGTTGGCGAGGTCATCGTCACCGCCCAGAAGCGCAGCGAGAACCTGCAGGACGTGCCGTTGTCCGTGGCTGCGGTCGAAGGCGAGCAGTTGCAGTCGATCTTCGCCGCCGGTGATGACATCCTCGCCCTCGGGGCGCGGGTGCCTGCCCTTTACACCGAATCCTCGAACGGCCGGATTGCGCCGCGGTTCTATATTCGCGGGCTTGGAAACACAGACTTCGACGTCGCCGCGTCGCAGCCGGTGTCCGTCATCCAGGACGACGTTGTGCTGGAAAACGTCGTTCTGAAAAGCTCCCCGCTGTTCGATCTCGACCGGGTCGAGATCCTGCGCGGCCCGCAAGGGACGCTGTTCGGCCGCAACACCACCGCGGGCATCGTCAAGTTCGACAGCATCAAACCGTCGGAAGAGTTCAGCGCCCGGGCCACCGGCGCCGTCGCGACCTACAATACCCTGACCTTTGATGGCGGCATCGGCGGGGCCCTGATCCCCGGCAAGCTGTCGGCCCGCGCCTCGCTGCTCGTCCAGCACCGCGACGACTGGATCAGCAACGGCTTCACCGGCGACGATGACGTTCTCGGCGGCTTCGATGAAACCGCTGCCCGCCTGCAACTGCTGTTCACGCCGACCGACCAGCTGTCGGCCCTGGTCAACATCCACGGCCGCTCGCTGGACGGCACCTCGGCCGTGTTTCGCGCCAACATCGTCTCGACCGGCAGCAACAACCTGAACGCCAACTACAAGCGCGACACGGTCTATTACGACGGCGGCGGCAACAACCCGCAGGCCTACGACGGCTGGGGCTCCTCGTTGAAAATCGACTATGACTTCGGCGACGTGACCCTGACCTCGATCTCGGCCTACGAAACGACCAACGGCTCCAGCCGTGGCGACATCGACGGCGGCAATCTGGTCACCGGCCCGGGCTTCATCCCCTTCCCGTCCGACACGACCGACGGAATCCGCGACCTGGACCAGTACAGCCAGGAACTGCGGCTCGCGAGCGATGCGGGCGGCCCGCTGACCTGGCAGGTCGGCGCCTACTACTTCCATTCCGAGCTGGAGGTCTTTACCGATCCGGGCTTCGTGGCGCCCACCACCCTGATCCACGAGAACACCTCCTGGGCCGTGTTCGGCCAGGCGACCTTCCAGCTCTCCGACGTCGTGCGGCTGACCGGCGGCCTGCGCTGGACCAGCGACGAGAAGGACCTGACCGATGTTTCGGCGCCGATCCCCTTCGCCGCGGTGAATGTCTCCGATGAGCAGGTCAGCTGGGACTTCAGCCTTTTCTATGACGTCTCCGACGACGTCAGCCTGTACGGCCGGGTGGCTCGCGGCTTCCGCGGTCCGTCGATCCAGGGCCGGGACGTGGCCTTCTTCGGCGCGCCGTCGGTAGCCCAGTCCGAGACCATCCTGTCCTGGGAAGCGGGCCTCAAGAGCGAGCTGTTCGACCGCCGCGTCCGCCTGAACGGGGCCGTGTTCACCTACACGCTCAGTAACCCGCAGTTCAGCGCCATCGGCGGGGTCGGCAACAACACGCTCCTCCTGAACGCCGACAAGGGCAATGCCTGGGGCTTCGAGATCGACGGCGAGTGGGTGGTCAGCGAGAACCTCGTGCTCACCGCAGGCTACAGCTACAACAACACCGAGATCGACGACGCCAATCTCAAGGTCGCCACCTGCGGTTCCGGCCAATGCACGCCGACCGATCCGTCGGCCGGATTGGGCAAGGTGTTTGTCGACGGCAATCCGTTCCCGAATGCGCCCGAGTCGATCTTCGACTTCACCGCTCGCTACAGCCATCCGATCGGCAACGGAGGAGAATTGTTCGCGTTCACCGACTGGAGCGTCCAGGGCAAGACCAACCTGTTCCTCTACGAGACGCGGGAATTCAACAGCGACGGCAACTTCGAGGGCGGCCTGAAGCTGGGCTATGCCCGCGACGACGGGTCCTGGGAGATGGCGCTGTTCGCCCGCAACATCACCGACGAGGACAACCTCAAGGGCGGCATCGACTTCAACAACAACACCGGCTTCGTCAACGAGCCGCGCGTGATCGGTCTCAGCCTGAGCGCCCGCCTGCCCTGAACCGGGTCTGCGTTCTGACTGCGAAGGGCCGGAGAGCGATCTCCGGCCCTTTTGCGTCGGTCAGAGCGCTTCACCCGGCGCCACCACGCCGATGCCGCTCTGGCGCAAAAGGCGGGCGGCTTCGACGCTGCCGGCCTGGGCGGCCTGGCGGAGCCATTTGACGGCCGCGGCCTCGTCCTGCGGGATGCCCTCGTCACCGTCCGAATAGAGCATGCCCAGGTAGTACATGCCGTCGGGCGAGCCCTTGTCGGCGGCCGACTGCCACCAGCGGCGCGCCTGGCGCGGGTCGCGGGTCACGCCTTTGCCGGAGACCGCGCGGATGCCCATGTTGACCATGGCGTTGGGATCTTCCTTCACCGCCGCCTTGCGGATCCATTTGAGCGCTTCGGCGTCGTCGACGGCCACGCCCTCGCCGGTCTCGTACATCAGGCCGACGAAGAACATCGAGCCGGCGTCACCCTTCTCGGCCGCCGCGCGCCACCAGCGCATGGCCGCCTTAAGGTCCTTGTCCACGCCCTTGCCCCAGTAGGCCATGGAGCCCATCTGGGCCATGCTGTCAGGATCGCCGAGCGCCGCCGCGCGCATCCACAGACGGGCCGCTTCCTTCTCGTCCTTCTCCGCCCCGTCGCCCTTCAGATAGATGATCGCCAGGTTGTGCATGGCGTCGGTGTCGCCCTGGGCGATGGCGGCGTTGTACCAGCGGATGGCCTCTGCCTTGTCCTGGGGAACGCCGAGTCCGAGGTCGTAGCTGACCCCCAGATTGAACAGCCCCCGGACATTGCCCTTCTCGGCCGCCGCGCGGGTCCAGCGCAGTGCTTCCGTCGGGCTCTCCTCGACGCCGATGCCCTCGCCGTAGATGTAGCCGAGCGATGCCATCGCATCCGCCTGGCCCTGCCCGGCGGCGTCCAGCCACAGGCGGGCGGCTTCCTCCGCGTCGAACGGTACGCCGCAGGCCTCGGAATAGAGGTAGCCCAGCGCCGCCATGGCCTCGGCATCCCTGGCCGCCGCCCTGGCCTTGGTCTTCTCGACGAAGCTGTCGGACTTGCACGACTCCAGCAGCGCCAGCTGCCACGGCGACTTCACCCCGCCGGCCAGGGCGGCGCCGGGCAGGGTCAGGACAGCCAGGCCGGCCGCAAGGACGAGCGGGTACAGGACGCGTTTCATGCGCGAAGACTGCCCTGCCCCGCAGCCGGCTACAATATCCCCACGGCCACAGGTCAGGCGGGTTTGCACTCGCCTTCGCTGGCGACGCTGACCCCGGCGGCGGCGGCCGAGCAGGCGTTGCCGTAGGTCTTGCCGTCCGCGCCGCAGACCGGCCGGTACTCGCGGGTGCAGACCTGTGGCCGCTTGCGGCAGATGCCCGA
>JBKJII010000331.1:0-2714 GCA_046598505.1 Caulobacter sp.
GTAGCGGGCGCCGGGCCGGATGGTCAGGTAGAGCCGGGGCACGGTTTCGAGGTTGTGGTTGAACACGTCCGGCGCGGAGTCGATGACGATCTCGGCCGCGCCGTCCTTGCGCAGGAAGTCGGGCGTCAGGATCTCGATGGTCGTGCCCGGCGCCGCGGCGCGGATGGCGTAGACCACGGCCGCGAAATGGGCCGCGCCGCCATCGTCCAGGTCGTCCCGGTCCACCGAGGTGATGACCACATGCTTGAGGCCCATTTTCGCCACAGCCTCGGCGACGCGGGCAGGCTCGGTGGGGTCCAGGGCGTTGGGCTTGCCGGTGATCACATTGCAGAACGAGCAGGCCCGCGTGCAGATCTCGCCCATGATCATCATGGTCGCGTGCTTCTGGGTCCAGCACTCGCCGATGTTGGGACAGGCCGCTTCCTCACAGACCGTGGTCAGCCCATGCGAGCGGACGATGTCGCGGGTCTCGTTGTAGCCGGCCGAGCCCGGCGCGCGGACGCGCAGCCAGTCAGGCTTGCGCAGAAGCGGCGTTTCCGGCCGGTTCTGCTTTTCGGGGTGACGCGGGCGCGCCGTGAGGGTGTCGATGACCGTCGCCATGGGGCCTAGATCGTCCTTCCGGGGGCAAGGATCAAGCCCGGACGGTCAGGGACAGACACCTGCGGGTGTCTGTCCCTCTGCGCGTGCACGGTCTTGCAGGCAGCCGCCAAAGCGAACGACAGTCACGACATGTTCAGGCGCGCCGCTCTCGCAACTGTTTTGCTCCTCCTCGCGGCCTGCGGCGCCGGCGGAGACGGCCGCGGGGCGTTTGTCGAGAGTCGCATCCCCGCCACGCTCGGACCGGGGTTCTGGGCGCCGGACGGCTGGGCCTGGGGTCTGCTGAAGGTCGGCGACGCGCCGGCGCAGCGCTACGGCGTCTCCTCGACCCTGATCACGCCCCAGGCGCAGATCCTGATCCTCCCCGGCTACGGCGAATCGGCCGAGGCCTGGTTCGAGACGGCGCGGGACCTGAACAGGCGTGGCTACAGCGTCTGGGTGCTCGAGCGCGCCGGCCAGGGCGGCTCGGAACGCTATGTCCTGCCCCGCGACCTCGGCCATGCGCCGGGCTTCAGGGACGACATCCAGGCGGTGAAGACGCTCAGCCGGATGATGGCTTCGGCTTCACCGGGAACGCCGATCATCATTCTTGGGCATTCGGTTGGCGGACTGGTGGCCGTGGCCGCCGACGAGCAGGGCGCGCCAGTCGAGGGGCTGATCCTGTCGGCGCCGGCCTTCGCCGGTACAGACCTGATCGACAGTGGCAAGGCCAGCCTGGTCAGGGCCGGGCTCGGTCGCCTGCCCGCCGCCTGGAACACGGGCTGGTCACGCACCGGACCGGACGGCCGGGCCGCCGGCCTGACCAGCGATCCCCTGCGCGGCAAGATCGAGATGGCCTGGCAGACGGCCAACCCCGACCTGAGGATGGGCGGCCCGAGCCTCGGCTGGCTGGCCGGCTTCCGCGCAACGTCCAGGGCCATAGAGCCGGGCCTTGGAGATCTGGAGACCCCGACGCTGCTGCTCAACGCCGGGGCCGACCGTCACGCAGACCCTGCAGCCCAGGCGGAAGTCTGCAGGGCCATGGCCCGCTGCCGGCTCTACAGCTTCTCGGGCGCCCGCCATGCCCTGCACCTGGAGCGCAACGCCATTCGCGGCCCCTGGCTGGCGGCCGTCGACAGCTTCGTGCGCACCCGGGCCGGGTCCCGGCCGGTGCTCATCGGCCCTGCCGTCGATCACGGACTGTAACGGACCTTTTCAAGCCCGGACCCGGACGATAGGGTCCTGCCAACAATACTGGTGGGAAACAGTCGGGGAGTTTCACCCATATGCCGCGTGCTTACGACGCGCGGGCTGGCGAGCGGTCCGTCTTTGACGCCCTGCTCGAGGCCCGCGACCGATACGGGGCGAAGAAGCCGATCCTCGAGGATCAGAACCGTACACCGCTCACCTATACCGACCTGATCCGCGGCGCTTTCGCGCTCGGCCGCAAGATCGCGGGCATCACGGCCAGGGGCGAGCATGTCGGCGTGCTGCTGCCGTCCAGCGCCGGGGCGGTGGTGACCTTCTTCGGCCTGCATGCCTTCGGCCGCATCCCGACCATGCTCAACTTCACGGCCGGCCTGCGGAACCTGCGCGGCGCCTGCAAGCTGGCGGGCGTGAAGACGGTGCTGACGGCGCACGCCTTCATCGAGCAGGGCAAGCTGCACGACCTGATCGACTCGCTGGAAAACGGCGGCGCGAAGATCGTCTATCTGGAAGACCTGCGCGAAAAGATCGGCCTGTCGGACAAGCTTTACGCGGCCACCGCGGCGATGTTCCCGCAGCGGTTCCGGGCCAAACTCGGCTTCGACGAGCCGGGCGTGATCCTGTTCACCTCCGGCAGCTTCGGCGCGCCGCGCGGCGTGGTGCTGAGCCAGCGCAACCTGGTCGCCAACGTCCGGCAGATCGCCGCCCACATCGCCCTCGACCCGGCCTGGGTGATGTTCAATCCGCTGCCCACCTTCCACTGCTTCGGGCTTACCGGCGGGGTGCTCCTGCCGCTGCTCTGCGGGATCAAGGCGTTCCAGTATCCTTCGCCACTGCACGTTCGACAGATCCCGGCGCTGGTGAAGGACACTGGCGCGTCGGTGCTGTTCGCGACCGACACCTTCATCAACCAGTACGCGCGGGCGGCGGAG
>JBKJII010000389.1:0-8963 GCA_046598505.1 Caulobacter sp.
CTGTTCCCGGACTGGAAGGCGCTCGGCGCCCCGCTGGAGACGCCCGTCACGTATGACAAGTTCCTCGTGCTCGGTCCGCAAGGCGAGCTCGACCTGCCGATGTTCGCCATGCCGCCGTTCATGCACAACGAGGGCTGCTACATCGGCTCGCTGGCCAACGTCTGCCGCTGGCTGGGCGGCCAGGCTGAAGCGCTCGGCGTCGAAATCTATCCGGGCTTTGCAGCCTCGGACCTGGTGTTCCGCGAGGACGGCTCAGTCAAGGGCGTCATCGTCGGCGTGGTCGGCATCGCCAAGGACGGTCACCATAAGGACAGCTACGAGCCGGGCATGGAGCTGCACGGCAAGTATGTGTTCATCGGCGAGGGCGTTCGCGGCTCGCTGGCCAAGCAGCTGGAGGCGAAGTTCGACCTGCGCGCCGGCAAGGAGCCGCAGAAGTTCGGCATCGGCATCAAGGAGCTCTGGCAGGTGCCGGACGCCAACTTCCGCCCGGGTCTGGCCCAGCACACCACCGGCTGGCCACTGGACAACAACACCGGCGGCGGCAGCTTCATGTACCACTTCGGGGACAACTACGTGACCATCGGGTACGTGGTGCACCTCAACTACAAGAACCCCTGGCTGTCGCCGTTCGACGAGTTCCAGCAGTTCAAGCACCACCCGTCGGTGAAGCCCTATCTCGAGGGCGGCAAGCGCATCGCCTACGGCGCCCGCGCCATCACCGAGGGCGGGCTGCAGTCGATTCCGAAGCTGACCTTCCCGGGCGGCGTGCTGATCGGCTGTTCGGCGGGTTTCGTGAACGTGCCGCGCATCAAGGGCAGCCACAATGCCATGAAGACCGGCATGCTGGCCGCAGAAGAGGCCTTCAAGGCCCTGCAGGCCGGCCGTGCGGGCGACGAACTGACCAGCTACACCGAGGCCTTCGAAAAGAGCTGGGTGTACAAGGAGCTCAAGATCGTCCGCAACGCCAAGCCCTTGCTCAGCAAGCTCGGCACCTTCCTGGGCGGGGCGCTCGGCATGTTCGACATGTGGGTCAACTACCTGACCGGCGGCTTCTCGTTCTTCGGCACGCTGAAGCACGGCAAGACCGACGCCGCCTCGACCGGTCTGGCCAAGGACTACCCGCAACTCAAGTATCCCAAACCCGACGGCGTGCTCAGCTTTGACAAGCTGAGCTCGGTGTTCCTGTCGGCGACCAACCACGAGGAAGACCAGCCGGCGCACCTGACGCTGAAGGACCCCTCCGTGCCGATCAGCGTCAACCTGCCGCTCTACGGCGAACCGGCGCGGCTCTATTGTCCGGCCGGCGTCTACGAGGTGCTGTACGACGAGGCGGGGAACAATCCGAAGTTCCAGATCAACGCCCAGAACTGCGTCCACTGCAAAACCTGCGACATCAAGGACCCGTCGCAGAACATCGTCTGGACGACTCCCGAAGGCGGCGGCGGGCCGAACTATCCGAACATGTGACGACGCGTCCGGGGCGAGGCGCCTTGCGGGCGCCGCAGTTTACGGCAAGGTGAGCGCATGAAGCTGCGTTTCGCCTTGCCCGCCCTCGTTCCGCTCGTTCTGCTGGCCGCCTGCGCCACAACCGGCGCTCCGGCCCCGACAGCGGGTCTCAAACCTTCCCAGGACGTCGCCTTCGGCGATCCAGGACCGAGCTCGTCCTACGGCCTCTATCTGGCCGCCCAGGCGGCGATGAACGACGACGACGCCATCGCCGCCTCGCAGTATTTCGCGCGCGCTGACCAGTCCGGCCTCGACGGCGCCTACTTCCGCGAACAGGCCTTTGTCGCGGCGTTGATGGCCGGCGACATCGCCCGCGCCTCAAAGCTGACGCCGACCGACGAGGACACCCGTCCGGTGATCCAGCGCCTGGCCGCGCTGACCCAGGTTGTGGCCGGTATCGGTGAAGGCGACGGCAAGCTGGCGGTCGATACGCTGGCCAGCGGCCAGGTGAATGTGCCTCACCGCCAGGCGGCGGCGCTGCTCACGCCCTTCGCGGCGGCGACCGCCGGCGACAAGGTCGGCGCACTGGCGCGGCCGGAGCTTCGCGGCGACCGGCTGGTCACCGTGTTCGGCCAGCTCGGTCAGGCCCAGCTGTTCGAGCGCGCCAAACGCTATGACGAGGCCGAGACCGACTATATGGCGCTGGTGGGTATTACCGGCGCCGAAGCCCTGTTCGCGCCCGACTACGGCGCCTTCCTTGAGCGGCGCGGCCGCTGGGCCGACGCGGTCGCGGTCTACGACAAGGTGCTGGCTATCACGCCGCACGACCAGACCCTTCAGATGGCCCGCGCCCGGGCATTGAAGAAGAAGGGCGCGCCGCTGCTGCCGACCCTGCGCCAGGGCGCCGCGCGCGGACTGGTCGCACAGGCGGCCCAGATGGTCAGCGACCGCCAGTACGAAATGGCCATCGCCTACTTCCGTATGACCCTCTACCTCGACCCGACCCGTGACGAGGCGCGCATCCTGATGGGTGACGCGATGATCGCGACCAGGGACCTGGACGGCGCCCGCACGGCCTATGCCGCGGTCGAGCCGGGCGCGCCGCAGTACAGCGTGGCCCGGGCCAAGCTGGCCTGGACCTATCAGCAGTCCAAGGACGGCCAGATGGCACTCAAACTGGCCAAGGAAGGCTACGAGGCATCGCCGGGCGACGACGATGCGGCGATCACCTATGCGGACCTGCTGCGCGCCAACGATCGCAACGCCGACGCCGTGACCGTCATCAGCGGTGTGATCACCCGCGCCGGCGCCAATCCTGACTGGCGGCTGCTCTATATGCGCGGCGTGGCGCTGGAGCGGATCAATCGGTGGCCGGAAGCGGAGGTCGACCTGAAGGCTGCCCTGGCCGCCGAGCCGAACGAGCCAGAGTTGCTCAACTACCTCGGCTACAGCTGGATCGATCGCGGCGAGAACCTCACGGTGGCCCTGGACATGGTCAAGCGGGCCGTGGCCGCCAACCCGCGTTCGGGGCCGGTCGTCGACTCCCTCGGCTGGGCCTACTACCGCCTCGGCGACTATCGCAACGCGGTGGAGCAGCTGGAGATGGCCGTCCTGCTGGAGCCGTCCGATCCGGAGATCAACAACCACCTGGGCGACGCCTACTGGCGTGTCGGCCGTCGCATCGAGGCGGAGTTCCAGTGGAAACGGGCGCTCAGCCTCGATCCGCCGGAAAAGATCAAGACCGAGGCCGAGGCGAAGCTGAAGTCCGGTTTGGGGCCTGTGGGCCCGACTCCGGCGCCGGTGACGGCGGCGAACCCCTAATCCGCTCATCCCGGCGAAGGCCGGGACCCAGGCTTTTTCTGGAACGGCGACCGCGTCGATCGCTAAAACACCTGGGTCCCGGCCTTCGCCGGGATGTGCGGAGATCTCTATGGCCCTGACAGCCTTTGCCCCGGCCAAGGTGAACCTGTTCCTGCACGTCGGGCCGGTCGGTGCTGACGGCTATCACCCGCTGTCCAGCCTGATGGTCTTCGCCGATGTCGGCGACACCCTGTCGATTCAAGCCTCCGAGGCTCCCGAGTTCGAGGTCACCGGGCCGTTCGGCCATTCCATCGAGGACGGCCCGGCCAATCTCGTCGTCCAGGCGGCCCGCGCGCTATTCGAGCATGTGAAGGGCCCGCAGCCGCCGTTCCGGCTGATCCTCGACAAACAGCTTCCCGTGGCCGCGGGTCTTGGCGGCGGGTCCTCGGACGCGGGCGCGACCCTGCGGCTGCTGCGCTCGGCGCTGGACCTGGCCGTTCAGGACGAGATGCTGACCGCCATCGCCGCCCGGCTGGGCGCGGACGGGCCGGTCTGTCTCTGGGGACAGGCGGCGATGACATCCGGTCGAGGCGACCGCCTCGCGCCGCCGCCGGGCCTGCCCGTGCTCAACGCCGTGCTGGTCAATCCCGGCGTGCCGTCCTCGACCGCCGGGGTCTATCGGGCCTTCGACCAGTCAGGCCGGCTCGGCGATGCCGGGGCTCCGTCGTTGCCGCCGACGTTCGAGAGCGCCGAGGAGACGGCGGCCTTCCTGTCCTACTGTCGCAATGACCTCGAGGCGCCGGCCGTGGGTCTGCAGCCGGCCATCGGCGAGGTGCTGGAGACCCTGCGTGGTGAGCCGGAGACCCTGCTGGCCCGGATGAGCGGCTCGGGGGCCACCTGTTTCGCCCTGTGCGCCGACGATATCGAGGCTGAGGGCCTGGCCGAACGGCTGGAGCAGATGCGTCCTGACTGGTGGGTCCGGCGGTGTCGGCTGGGGTAGGCGCGGGGACATGGACCTTTGGTACGTGTCCCCATCAGCTTCGAAGCGGCGGGGGACACGCCCTGAAGTGCATGTCCCCAAAGAGAAAGGGCGCGGACCCTTTCGGATCCGCGCCCCGGTAGGCTTGGCGGCAGAGGTAACTAGCTGTGGTAGGCGCGCTCGCCGTGTTCGGAGATGTCGAGGCCTTCCTCTTCCGTCTCCGGAGCGACCCGCAGACCGGTGATCAGCTTGATCAGGAAGAACACGATCGTGCTGCCGACACCCGACCAGGCGATGGTGAACAGGACCGCCTTGAGCTGGATCAGGAACTGGCCGGACATGGTGTAGGTGGCCAGCGCGTCGCAGGTGGACAGGTCGCCGTCGAGGCCGCAGGTCGTGTAGTCCACGATGCCCGCGCCGCCCCAGGCCGGATTGACCAGCAGGCCGGTGGCCAGGGCGCCGACGATGCCGCCGACCGCATGGATGCCGAAGGCGTCCAGGCTGTCGTCGTATTTCAGGGCGTTCTTGATCACCGAGCAGAAGAACACGCAGACCGGGCTGACGAGCAGGCCCAGGATGATGGCGCCCATCGGACCGGAGAAGCCGGCGGCCGGCGTCACCGCCACGAGGCCGGCGACCATGCCGGACGCGAGGCCAAGCATCGAGGCCTTCTTGCGCGTGACCCACTCGACCAGCACCCAGGAGAAGCCCGCAGCAGCGGTCGCCAGGAAGGTGTTGATCATGGCCAGCGACGCGTAGCCGTTGGCTTCCAGGTTGGAGCCGGCGTTGAAGCCGAACCAGCCCACCCACAGCAGACCGGCGCCCACGAGGGTCAGGGTCAGGCTGTGCGGCGGCATGGGCTCTTTCTGGTAGCCGCTGCGCTTGCCGAGGAAGATGGCGCCGACGAGGGCCGCGATACCGGCGTTGATGTGCACCACGGTGCCGCCGGCGAAGTCGAGCGCGCCCCAGCCCCAGAGCAGGCCGGACTGGACCGGGTCCTTCGGGTGCAGGGCGATGGCGTCAGGACCCGCCCACCACCAGACCATGTGAGCCATCGGGTAATAGACGATGATCGGCCAGATGACCGCGAACAGGACCGTCGCGCTGAACTTGATGCGCTCGGCCAGGCCGCCCAGAACCAGCGCCGCGGTGATGCAGGCGAAGGTCATCTGGAACGAGATAAAGGTGAATTCCGGGATCACGACCCCGGTGGAGAAGGTCGCCACGTTCGAGGCCGGCGTGACGCCGCCCAGGAACAGCCGCCCGAGGCCGCCGACGTATTTGTCGGCCGCGCCGCCGTCTGTGAAGGCCAGGCTGTAGCCCCAAAGCGCCCAGGTGATCATGCCTACCACCGCGACCGTGGAGACCTGCATCAGCATGGACAGCATGTTCTTCTGGCGAACGAGGCCGCCGTAGAACAGGGCCAGGCCCGGAATGATCATCAGCAGCACGAGCAGGCTGGAGACCATCATCCAGGCGTTGTCGCCCTTGTCGACCGTATCGGTGATCGTGGCTTCAGCCGGCGCTGCCGCCGGCGCGGCCGGAGCGGCCTCGGCCGGAGCCGGTGTCGCGGCCGGGGCCGCGGCGGCTACAGGCGCCGCCTCCTGAGCGAAGACCGGCGCCGCCAGCGGCGCTCCGGCCAGAACGGCGACGGCGGTCAGCGCCGCGAGCCGTCCAAGAAAATTCGGTTTCATCGTTATTATCCCCTTGGCCCGATGATGTTTCAGAGCGCCGCCGAGCCGGTTTCACCGGTCCGGATACGCACTGCGTCCTCGACGTTCAGGACGAAGATCTTGCCGTCGCCGATCTTGCCCGTGGCCGCCGCGGCCGTGATGGCCTCGACCGCCTTGGCGGCCGCGGCGTCGTCGACGACCGCTTCCAGCTTCACTTTCGGCACGAAGTTCACCTGGTACTCCGCCCCCCGGTAGATTTCGGTCTGGCCCTTCTGCCGGCCGTAGCCTTTGACTTCGGAGACCGTCAGACCCTCGACGCCGGCGCTCACGAGCGCTTCACGCACCTCGTCCAGCTTGAAGGGTTTGACCACCGCAATGATCAGTTTCATCCGCCTTGCTCCCGCAAACCGGTTGCCCGGCATGCGTCCCTGAATTTCCCTGGCGATCGGTCACGCCGCGACGCTTGAGGCCGCGATCTGCCGATCCGTCTGGCACGCTAGCGGCGAGGCTTGCCGCGAAGTGTGCGCTGCACAATGAACAGACGCGAAACCGGCCTTTCGCCCAATGGCTGGGCGAGCGGGGCGGCAGGCGCCTCAAATTTAGGCGCCGGGAGGCGCGCAGAGACGCGCGGGACTCCACTCAGGCTCCGGGGATCAGAAGGCGATGCCGATGTTCGCGAAGATCGGGCCCGGGCTCGTGGTGCGCCGCTGAAATGGTCGATTCTGGTCGAGATTGCCTTCATCGCCGCCGACGCGGGCTTGGTCTTTGTCGGTCGCTGCACGCCATCAATCGACGACTGTGTGTGGAACCCGACTCGGGGTTGGCGCGTAGTTTCGCCAGTCGGGGAACGACGCACCTACGTCGCGACATGAGGTTTGTAACAATGTCCCTGACCCGACTCCTGACCACCGCCGCCGTTTCGGCCGTCCTCGCCGGCGCCGCCCACGCCCAGAACCCGGCTCCGATGCCGCCCGCCGAGCCCATGCCGGCCATGACCGCGCCGTCGGTTGACGAGGCGGCTTCGCCTGCCTCCACGATGACGGTCGATCCCAACGCGCCGGCGGTGATTCTGCAAAGCTCGCCGACCCCGCCGGAGGAGGCCTGGCGCCTTAAGGCCGGCGACCCGTCGGTGGTGACCAACGGCCCCGTGCCGGACACGGCCGAGAACCGCGCGAAGTACGGCCAGCCGATGTCGAACGGCGGCAAGCGCACAAGGCCGATCGGCAACTAGGGCGTCGCACGCCCGCCTTCTAAGGAAATCCCATGACCCTGAAAACCCTGTTTGGCGCTGCGGCTACCGCAGCGCTCCTGAGCACCGCTGCCTTCGCGCAGACTTCGGCCGCGCCGGCTGAAACACCCAGGCCCGCCGCAGTGGCCCCGACTCCGCCGATCACCGCGCCCGAGGGGCCGGTCGCGGCAACCCCGCCGGCGTCGTCCATCGTGACCCCGCCCGCCACGACGCCAACGCCGGTCGCGCCGGCCGCCGACCAACTGGTGGCGAAGGGCGACATTGTCGAGACGCTGAAGGCCGACGGCCACTTCAAGACCCTGGTCAAGGCGCTGGACGCCGCCAACATGATAAACGTGCTGAAGACCAGCAAGAACCTGACGGTCTTCGCCCCGACCGACGCGGCTTTCGCGGCCCTGCCGGCCGGCGAGCTCGACCGCCTGATGAAGAGCCCGGCCGAACTGCAGAAGCTGCTGACCTACCACGTGGTGAACGCGCCGGTGGACTCGGCCACGATCAAGGGTGCGAAGGGCGCCGTAAAGACCGTCGCCGGTCCCGAGCTGATGCTCGACGGCAGCGGCGCGCGGCTGATGGCCAACAACGCCGATATCGTTCAAGCGGACGTCAAGGCGACCAACGGCGCGATCTTCGTGGTCGACAAGGTGCTGATGCCCTCAACCGCCGTGGCCGCGACGACCGGCGCCACGACAGACGCCGCTGCAACGGCGCCTGCCGCGCCGGCAGCACCTGCGCCGGCCACCATGCCCGAGATGGCGCCGGCCCCGCCGCCAACCGAATCCATGCCCGTTGTCCCGGAGGCTCCAAAGGCCCCCGAGACGCCGACCGCGCCGAAGGGCTGACCACGGGTCTCCCGGCGCTCCACGCAGACTTGAAGCAGAAGTCGGCGGGCCCTATGGTCCGCCGACTTTTTTGCACCTGCGAAGAGAGCCATGTCGGCCGACGCCAAACCCCGTTCCTTTCAGGCCCTGATCATGCGGCTGAACCAGTACTGGGGTGACCAGGGCTGTGTGATTCTGCAGCCGCACGACGAACAGGTGGGCGCAGGGACCTTGCACCCGGCCACGGTGCTGCGCGCGCTCGGCCCCAAGCCGTGGAACGCCGCCTATGTCCAGCCCTCGCGGCGGCCGGGCGACGGCCGCTATGGCGAGAACCCCAACCGCCTGCAGCACTATTACCAGTACCAGGTCATTCTGAAGCCGAACCCGGCCAACATGCAGGACCTGTATCTCGGCTCCCTGCGCGCCATCGGGCTGGACCTGAAGCTGCACGACATCCGTTTCGTCGAGGACGACTGGGAAAACCCGACGGTCGGGGCCTGGGGCTTGGGCTGGGAAGTCTGGTGCGACGGCATGGAGGTGTCGCAGTACACCTACTTCCAGCAGGTCGGCGGCCTGGACGTGTTCCCCGTGGCCGGGGAGCTGACCTATGGCCTCGAGCGGCTGGCGATGTACGTGTTCGGCGTCGACAACGTCTACGACCTGCCGTTCAACGACCCTGACAGCCCGCTGGGCGCCGTCAGCTATGGCGACGTGTTCCTCGAGAACGAGAAGCAGCACTCCGAGGCCAACTTCCACGGCTATGATGTGGACGTGCTCAAGGGGCAGTTCGAGGACATGGAACGCCAGGTCCCGTTGATGCTGGCCCGGACCTATCAGAACAAGGCGCTGGTGCTGCCGGCCTACGACATGGTTCTCAAGGCCAGCCACCTGTTCAACCTGATGAACGCCCGGGGCGCCATCGCGGTGGCCGAGCGCGCCAGCTACATCGGCCGCATCCGCGACCTGTGCAAGCTGTGCGCCCAGGCCTGGGTCGACCA
>JBKJII010000400.1:0-2417 GCA_046598505.1 Caulobacter sp.
CACGCGGTCGTGCGACACGTCCTCGATCAGGTTCATCCGTTCGGCCTCCTCGACGGCGTCGAGGATATCGTCCTCGCTCCGCGCCGGGTCGGCCTTGACCAGCAGGTCGAACGCGAAGGTCCGGCCAGCGACGGCGGCGAGGGTCAGCACGTCGCGACAATGGGACCCCGCGCGGCTGATGCGATCCTCGATGATCAACCGCACCCCACGGGTCATCTCGGTGTCCGGTATGTCGATGTCCTGGCGGAACTTGCCGGCCTCCGTGACCAGCTGTCCGGCGTCATTCAGGTGGCGAATGACCTCCTCGATGAAGAACGGATTGCCCTCGGTCTTCGAGTAGATCAGCTCCACCAGGGTCGACGGCGGCTCGGCCCCGAACTGGCGCACGAGCAGCTCGGCCAGCTCCGGCGGCGTGAGCCGCTTCAGCCGCATGTCGTCGGCCAGACGCCCGCGCACCAACTCCTGCAGGACCCGGCCGAAGGGCGCCCCGGCGGTCAGCTCGCTGTCGCGATAGGTGCCCATCAGCAGCACCGGCTCGCCCTTCAGCCGTTCGACGATGTAGCGCATGAGGATACAGGTGGAGTCATCGGCCCACTGCAGGTCCTCGTAGATCAGCAGGATCGGCTGGCGGCCCCGGGCGCCGCGGGCGACGAACTCGGCCATGCCATGCAGCAGATAGCGGCGCTCCTGCTCCGGCGGCAGGGACGGGTAGGGGGGGATGTCGCTGTACTGCTGGCGCAGCTCCGGCATCAGTTTGGCGATCTCGGTGGCGTTGTCCCCCATGGCCCGACGCATGAGGTCGGGACCGAGCGTCCGGGCCATCTGCTCGATCTGCTCCAGCGCCGGCTCGTAGGGCGGGGCGAAATCGGTGTTGGAACAATGGCCGCGCAGGACCGTGAAGTTGGCGTCCTGGGCGATCTTCTCCGCCTCCAGGATCATCCGGGTCTTGCCGACACCGGCCTCACCGGAGAACAGCAGGAGGCCGCCGTCGCCGCGCTTGGCCCGGGTGACCATGTCCCGCACCGCCTCAAGTTCCGCCGTCCGGCCGACACAGGGCAGGCGCCCGCCGCCGGGGTCCCCCAGCATGGCCACCAGCGACAGATGCAGGGCCTGGAACGGCGAACTCTGCGGGTCGCCGCCCCAGTCGTCGAGGTCTGTGGTGTGGATCGCCCGCACGTCGATGGGCAGCTTGGCGTCCTGGAAGCGCACCGGCATCAGCACCCCGCGGTCGGCGCCGACCCGCGCCTCCCCCCGAACCCAGGGCGAGGCCACAGAGGTCGGGGTCCAGACCACGATCACCGAGCGAGCGCTCTCCAGCGCCGCGGCGGTCACATCGTCGAACTCCTCGCCCGGCGCGAGGTCCATGTCCCACCAGATCGACCAGCCCTTGGCCTCAAGGGCGGCGACGATCGGGGCGACCAGCGGCTTGTCGGTCCGCGAGTAGGAAATGAAGATGTCGGCCAAGTCGCTCGTCTGCCCCGCGAGTGCGAGAACAAGGTTAGCTGAACGGGTCCGTGACGCCAGCCTGTTTCCGAAGCTGCGGTATGGCATTTCGCGCGATCCGGGCGCGGATCTAGCGCGACAGTCCGGGCAGCAGGGTCGAAAGCGCCGCGCTCAGCCTTGCCAGGCGGGGATCCGTCGCCGCGCCGGTGCCGAGGAAACGATTGGGAGCATACCCCAGGCTGACCCCGGCCTTCGGATCCATCACGCCCCACGACCCGCCGGCCCCGCCCCAGTGAAAGGCGGTCGGCGACGGCGCCGGGTAGTCGGGACTGTTGAGGCCGAACCCCAGGCCCCAGCTGATCCGGCCGATGTAGAGATCGTCGCCGTACACCTGTTCGGTGGCGGCTTCGGCGACCATCCGGGGCGACATGAACCGGTGACCCCGCACCTTTCCGTTCATCGCGAAGATGGCGCAGACCCGGGCGATCGACCGGCCGTTGCCGTAGCCGTTGGCGGCCGGCATCACGGCCGAAAGGCGATCCCAGGACATCAGGTCGCCCGAGACGAGAGCGTCGCCGATCAGCTCAAACGCCAGGGGGTTCTCCGCCATGCCCGGAGGTGGACCAGCGGCGGCGAGATCCAGAGGCGCAAGTCGGTGAATATCCGATCGCGAGACCAGGCCCATCTGGAAATCGGCGCCGGCCGGCCGGGCGATCTCGTCTCGGAAGAATCGAGCCGGCCCCTGCCCGGTGACACGGCGGATCAACTCGCCCAGCACATAGCCATAGGTGACGGCGTGGTAGCAGATGACCTTCTTGCCGCCGAACCAATGCGGCTGGACGGCAATCCGTTCGGTCATTCGGGTCCAGTCATGCAGGTCCTCAAAACTGACCTGGGGCCGAAATCCGGGCACGCCGCCCCGGTGGGTCAGGAAGTCACGCACCGTGACCTCGCCCTTTCCGCCCTGGGCGAAT
>JBKJII010000417.1:0-2227 GCA_046598505.1 Caulobacter sp.
GCCCGCAAGGTCCACGCCGAGTGCGGCGGGCCGGGCGTCGGCGCGCTGGGCATGTGTTTCACGGGCGAAGCCGCCCGTGAAACACATGCCCAGCGCGCCGACGCCCGGCCCGCCGCACTCGACGTGGACCTTGCGGGCCAGGGCGCGCAGCCAGTCGACGATCTTCGAGGACCTGCCGTTGGCCCAGACGTTGAACTCCCGCCGGATGCAGATGTTCATAAACATCGACCCGAGCAGATAGCCGTTGGAGACCGGCTTGCCCGGGGCGCCGAACAGGCTGGGCAGGAAGACGGTCATGCCGCTGGCCGCCACCCGGTCGGCATAGTCGACCACCAGCGGATGCAGACCGGGAATCTCGTGCATGATGATCACCGCCGGCCCGGTTCCGCGCCGGAACACTTCGCGGGTGTAGGGGCCGTCAGTGAAGCTGAAGCGCTCGTAGTTCTTCAGCGCATCGATGTCGGCCATGGAAGATCCCCCGTTTCGAGGGAGTCTAAGCCGTTCGCCCTTGAGGGGGGAAGGGTGCAGCGCCCTCGTGGCGGATTGGGTCCTGGTGTCTTGACGGCCAGTTTTGCTCCGGCGAGGTCTTGGTCAAGGACGGCCCTTGCAGGGCCGCCGCTGCGCGGCCGGGAAGCGGTCCTTGACCAAGACCTCGCCCCGGAGCGGAGAATTCCATCAAGGTCTTCAGGGCCTGTCGTCATCATGACAAGGGACGGAGTGGTCGCAGGGCCGCCCTGTCGCAGGCCCTACGTCCCCGGCTTGCCGTAGTCGGGGCGGAACACGCGGTCGGTGACGGTGTCGTTGACCGGGCCGGGCATGCGCCATTCGCCGTGGAAGGTGAAATCCATGAAGCCGCACAGCTTCGGCTCGCCCGTGGCCGGGTCGTCGCCGAAGGCGTAGACGCGGATCGGGCGGCGCGAGCCGATGTTGCCGATCGACAACCAGCCCTTGGTCGAGCCCGGGCAGAAGGCGGAGATCATGATCCGGCCTTCCTCGGCCTTCGGGTCGATCGAGTAGAGTTCGCCGCTGTGAGCGTCCGCCCCCATCAGGGCGTCGAGCTTGCGGTTGACCGCGCCGTCGCTGGAAGGCCGGGGCACCACGCCGACGGCCACCGCCGTCGCCCGGACAGCCAGGATGCGGGTGCGCAGGAGCGACTTGGTGAACACGAAGGTCAGGCCCGCGCCGGTCAGACGCTTGGCCGCCGGCGAGGCCGCATCATAGCTGACCATGCGTTTCTGTGCGGCCAGGGCCGGCGTGGCGGCGGACAGGATCAGAACCGCGGCGGCGGCGGGGCGAAACAGGCGGGGCATGGTCGGCTTTCTTACGGGATCTTGCGGCCTTTGCCGCGCAGGTCGGCGAGGTCGCCTTCGAAGCCGGACAGTTTCCACGTGCCTTCGACGTTGGTGAAGATCAGCAGGCAGGGGCCGTCCTTTTTCTTCGTCGCACAGACCCGGCCGTCTGGCAGGTATTTCAGCGCCGCGCCGATGGCCAGACGGTCGGGCAGGGGCTTGTCGGGGGTGTAGCCGTAATAGTTGGCCACCGCCCGGAACACTTCGGGGCGGATCAGGGCGTCCACGGCGATGTCGGCCAGACCCGGCGCGAGCAGAGCCGTCAGGGCGCGGGCGCCGTCATCCATGTCGGCGCGGGAGGTTTCGCGCATCACCCGGCCTTCCAGCGACGCCTTGAGGGCGGGGCGGTCGACATAGCGGTCGAACGATGCCCGGTCGCCATTGCGGATTGCAACCAGCAGGCTGTGCACGTCGCCGGCCGCATCGAACCGGCTGGCCGTGGCGCAGCCTGCCAGGGTGACGGCGGCGAGCGCGAGAAGGGCGAGGGTGCGGATCATGGGATGGTCTTTATCATGTTCTCTGGCGAAATTTGGGCGGATCAGCATCAGTCCTTCTCCCCTTGCGGGAGAAGGGTGGCGGCGCAGCTATGTCGGGCAACCATAACAAACTGGCTTTTGCGATGGTCATACGGCGCTCCCCCACGATGAATGGGCGGGCGCTATGGAAGCTATTGAGAAATCGCCGTCTCGAGGGAATCAAGTTTCGGCGACAGGTCCGTTGGGGTCGTACATCGTCGACTTTCTGTGTCTTCGGCATCGACTGATCGTTGAAACCGTGAGTTGACCCCCAACGAAAAAGCGCGGGATTTGCACCCCGCGCTTGATCAGTTCCGGTCCGAAAGCCCCTACGCCAGCTGGCGCTTGACCTCTTCGACGGTG
>JBKJII010000345.1:0-12628 GCA_046598505.1 Caulobacter sp.
TGCCGAACCCACCCCGGTCCAGGCCGCCGTGACCGCTGAAGATGCGCTGGGCCGTGATCTGATCGTCTCGGCGCAGACCGGCTCGGGCAAGACCGTCGCGTTCGGGTTGGCGATGGCCGCGCGGCTGCTCGAGGTCGGCGGCGGCGATAACCGCGCCGGCGCGCCGCTGGCGCTGGTGATCGCGCCGACCCGCGAACTGGCCCTGCAGGTCAGCCGCGAACTGACGTGGCTCTATGCCAAAACCGGCGCGATCGTCGTGTCCTGCGTCGGCGGCATGGACGCCCGCAGCGAGCAGCGCACGCTGAACCGCGGCTGCCATATCGTCGTCGGCACGCCGGGGCGTCTGCGCGACCACCTCGAGCGCGGCCACCTCGACCTGTCTTCGCTGAAGGTCGCCGTGCTCGACGAGGCCGACGAGATGCTCGACCTGGGCTTCCGCGAGGACCTGGAGTTCATCCTTGAGGCCACGCCGGCCGAGCGCCGCACGCTGCTGTTCTCGGCGACCATCGCCAAGGACATCGCCACCCTGGCCCGCACCTTCCAGCGGGACGCGGTGCGTATCGACACCACCAATCGCAATGTCCCGCACGGCGACATCGAGTATCGCGCCATCCGCATCGCGCCGAACGAAATCGAGCATGCGGTGGTCAACGTGCTGCGCCACTTCGACGCCGGCGGCGCGCTGGTGTTCTGCGCCACGCGCGACGCCGTGCGCCACCTGCACTCCAGCCTGCGCGAGCGCGGCTTCGAGGTGGTCGGCCTCAGCGGCGAAATGGGTCAGCGGGAGCGTAACGACGCCCTGCAGTCCCTGCGCGACCGCCGCGCCCGGGTCTGCGTCGCCACCGACGTGGCCGCGCGAGGGCTCGACCTGCCGGACCTGGGTCTGGTGCTGCACGCCGACCTGCCCGTGAACAAGGCCGCCCTGCTGCACCGCTCGGGCCGGACGGGCCGCGCCGGCAAGAAGGGCGTGTCTGTCCTGCTGGTGCCCTACACCCGCCGCCGCAAGGCCGAGATGCTGATCGCCAACGCCGGGGTCGAGGCCATCTGGAGCGGTCCGCCCAGCGCCGAGGAGATCCGCGCCGGCGATACCGTCCGTATGCTGAACGACCCGACCCTGACCGAGGCAGCTTCGGAAGAGGACCTGACCCTCGCCCGCACCCTGATGGAGGGCAAGTCGGCCGAGGAGATCGCCACGGCGCTGGTGCGCATGTACCGCGCCCGCCTGCCGGAGCCGGAAGACCTGTATGACGGCGGCGACCGCAACGCCGGTCGTCCTGAACGTGCGCCGCGTGAGTTCGATGACGGCGGCGAGCGCGGCGCCCGCGACCACGGCGAATTCGCCGACGCCTCCTGGTTCCGCCTGTCCATCGGCCGCAGCAAGAACGCCGACCCCAAGTGGATCCTGCCGCTGATCTGCCGACTGGGTCACGTGACCAAGAAGGACATCGGCCAGATCCGCATCTTCGACAACGAGACCAAGTTCCAGATCTCCGAGGAGATGAGCCCGCGCTTCGCCGAGGCGATCAAGGCGACGGCGGCCGAGGACATCAAGGTCACGCCCTCGACCATGCCGACCTCGAAGGACTTCGGCCCCAAGAAGACCTTCGCGCCGCGCGGTGATCGCCCGGAACGGACCGAGCGCCCCGTGCGCGATGAACGCCCCGCCCGCGAGGAGCGCCCTGAACGCACCGAGCGTCCGGCCTGGAAAGACAAGGCTCCCCGCGCTGAAGCGGCGGCCCCGGCCGAACGTCCGGCGTGGAAGGACAAGGCCCCGCGCGCCGATGCTGCGCCGAAGGCTGAACGTCCCGCCTGGAAGGACAAGCCCCGCGCCGACGCCGCACCGAGGGCTGAGCGTGCTGACTGGACGCCGCGCCCGCCGCGCGACGATCGCCCGGCGCCGGCCGCCGTCGCCAAGCCGCGCCGAGAGTATGACCGTCCGCGCGACGCCGCCCCGGCGCCCTATCGCCCTGAAGCGACGTCCGACCGCCCGGCCTTCAAGAAGCCCCGCGCCAGCGACAGCAAGGGTCCGCGCGAGTCGGCCCCCTATCAGGCGGAGAGCGCCGCACCCGAGCGAGTGTCCTTCAAAAAGCCGCGCGGCGAGTTCAAGGGCGGGCCGCGCAACGACGCCGGCTACAAGAAGGCCGACAGCGCGCCCGCCAGCCGCGGCGCCTTCAAGCCCGGCGGCGACTTCAAGGGTCCCAAGGCCGGCGGCAAGGGCAAGCCATTCAAGGCCGGCGTAGAGTCCACCTTCAAGGGCCCCAGGAAGCCGTTCAAGCCCAAGAACAAGAGCAACGACTGGAAGGCGTAGGCAGAAGGGGACTGCTTCGCGCAGCGTAGCTGTCCCGTCGCAGAGCATCCGCAGGGACAGCTACCGGCTACGCCGGAAGCAGTCCCTGTGTTTGCGTCAGCGTCACGAACAGCTCTGACTCGATGACCCACTGGCCGGTGACCTTGCGCCAGGCGGCGAGATAGGTCCCGGTCAGGGTCGTCTCGCCGTCCGCGCCGCGCCAGAGCGCCGTCCAGCGCCCGGATTCCGCCGCCCGCGCCTCGGCCGCATCGAGCGTGACGTCATCGGTGGTCCGTTCGTAGGTGACGAAGTCCGGGTCCGTGAACTGCGCGGCGAAAGCTTCCAGCACGGCGGCGGCGCCCAGAAGCCGGCTGCCGTCCCCCGCAACAACCGTCATCTCCGGATGAAAGAACGGCCGCAGCCGCGCCGCGTCATGGCCGGCGATCAGGCGATTGGTCAGCTTGCGGCGCGCGCGGATGGCGTCGGCGGGAGAGGTCATGATCTCCACTACACCGCCGGGCGCGCCGTCGTCGATCAGGCGGCGGACCGCCAGACCCGCCAGATGACATTGCCGACGTCATCAGCCACCAGCAGCGCGCCGCGCCGGTCGATGGTCACCCCTACTGGCCGACCGCGCGCTTCGCCGCCCTCCGTCAGGAAGCCGGTCAGCACGTCTACGGCCGGACCCGAGGGCTCGCCGCCGGTGAACGGCACGAAGATCACCTTGTAACCGCTGCGCGGGTTGCGGTTCCACGAGCCGTGCTGGCCGATAAAGGCGCCGTCGGCGAAGGCGGGCCCCAGATCGGCCCCGGCGCTGAAGGTCAGGCCCAGTGACGCGGTATGCGGGCCCAGCGCATAGTCGGGAACCAGCGCGCTTGCCACCAGATCCGGCCGCTGCGGCGTCATCCGCGTATCCACATGCTGGCCGTAGTAGCTGTAGGGCCAGCCATAGAAGCCGCCGTCGCGAACACTCGTCATGTAGTCGGGGACCAGATCGCTGCCGATCTCGTCGCGCTCGTTGACCACGGTCCACAGCGCGCCGCTGTCGGGGTTCCAGGCCATGCCGACGGGATTGCGCAGGCCGCCGGCGAAGATGCGATGATCGCCGGTCGCGGCGTCGACAGCCCAGATCGCCGCCCGGCCGGCCTCCTTGTCGATGCCCTTCTCGCCGACATTGCTGTTGGAGCCGACCGAGACGTAGAGCGTCCTGCCGTCGGCCGCGGCGACCACGTTCTTGGTCCAGTGGTGGTTGATCGGGCCGCCCGGCAGGTCCGTAACCTTGACGCCGGGCGCGGTGATCCGCGTATCGCCGTCGTGATATGGAAGCCGCACCAGGGCGTCGGCGTTGGCCACAAAGAGGCTGTCGCCGACGAGGGTCATGCCGAACGGCGAGTTCAGGCCGGACAGCAGGACGGTGCGTGTCTCCGCCACGCCGTCGCCGTCCGCGTCGCGCAGCAGGGAAATGCGGTTGGCGGTGGGTGTCGCGGCCCCCGCTTTCTTCATCGCCAGACCCATGAAGAAACCGCGCAGTCCCTTGCCGTCCTCCGGCTTGGGCGGGGCGTTGGTCTCGGCGACCAGCACGTCGCCGTTGCGCAGGACATAGAGCCAGCGAGGATGGTCGAGGCCCGAGGCGAAGGCCGAGACCTTGAGGCCCTGCGCCGCTGTCGGCGCCTGTCCCGCCGGCCAGGGGCTGGCTTCGGCGACCTTGATGGTCGGGATCAGGCCGGCGCTGGGCGGCGGCAGGGTCGGGTTGGGGCCCATGCCGGCCTCGACCGGCAGGGCGGCGGTATCGCCACAGCCCGCGAGCACCAGGGCGGCCAGAGCCGCTGCGGACGTTTGGATGGATCGATCACGCATCATGAAACCTCCGGAGACTTGCTCCGGAGGCTCAAACGGCGCGCTGGGGCGGACGTTCCGCTGTCAGGCGGTCAGCGGCCCATCCGCTTGGACTCACGCTTGGCGCGGGCCTCGGCCTTGGCTTCTGCCTTGCGGGCCTTGCGCTCATCGCGCTTGAGAGCAAGCTGGGCGTCGGCGTCGTTGAGCAGGGCCAGTCGGCGCTCCTCGGCGGCGGCGGCTTCGGCCTGGCGCTGGAGTTCGGCCTTGGCCTCGGCGGCCTTGCGGGCCTCGTCCCCGGCCCGTTCTCGGGCGGCGCGGGCCGCTTCGCGTTCGCCGGCCAGACGCTCTTCGCGGTGCACGAAGTTGGGGTCGGCGACGGCGGGCCTGGGTTTGAACTTGGCCAGCATGGCCTTCTTGGCTTCAGCCGCGGCCTGTTGGCGCTCGGCGAAGGTCGGTTGCTTCAGCAGACTCATAGGATCTTTCAGCGGATTTTTAACGGGCGCTTCAAAGCGAAAAAACCGCGTCGAGGCAAGCCCGGTTTCGCAGGATCGGCGTAAACTGTGCTCCGGCGAACGCACCGGAAAAGTTCGCGCCTCAGGTCTTGAACAGCGCGCTGATCTCGTCGATGTCGGGGATCGGCAAGGCTGCCAGCCGCGAGTCCATCAACACCGTCTGGCCCAGATAGGCCCAATAGAGGAAGGCCGCGCGGGAGCCGGCCCTGGCGTCCGGCACGCCGGCGCTGACCAGCATCCGGGCAATGTAGGCGACCCGCTCGACATCGACGGCCGCGACGAGCCGGGCGACCTCCACGCTGTCCGCAGCCCAGTACCGCACCGCCCTGTCCAGCCGGGGATTGGCGTCGAATGCCCGCTTCATCAGGGCGTTCAGCCGGATCCCTTCGCCGTCCTGGGCTTCCACCGCCTGGATCGTCTGGTCGGTCGTGCGGTCCCGCCAATGGGCCAGCAGGGCGTCGTGGAAGTCGGCGATATCCTTGAAGTGCCAGTAGAAGCTGCCCCGCGACACCTTCAGCGCGGCGGACATCGGCGCGACCTTGAGCGCATTGGCGCCTGAAACGGCGAGCGTGAGCAGGCCGTGGTCGAGCCAGTGCGTTCGTGTCAGTCGCGGCGTCATATCCGGGACCATACACTCCTGTATTGACCGGGGACAGTTTCATTGCGATACGAACCATACAGGAGTGTATGGATATGGAACTGCACAGATTGGCCCTCACCGGGGCAGGCGTTGTGGGCTGCACGGTCGCGGTGATTCACGGGGTGCTGATCGAGCGCCTGATGGTTCGGCCGTTGATCCGACTCACCACCGACGACCGCAGGCTCAGCGCAACGATCAGCCGACTGATCTCGCCGCTCCTGCACTACAGCACCTTCAGCTGGTTGCTCGGTGGGCTGGCCTTGATCGCGGCGGCTGTCTGGCTCGGTCCACAGGCGCGACTGGCGACGAGCCTGCTGGTCGGCGCATCCTATCTGTACGGCGTGGTCGGCAATTTTCAGGCGACGCGCGGCCGCCATCCCGGTTGGATGCTGCTCGCGGTCGCGCTAGTGCTGATCGGGTTCAGCGTCAGCAACCTCACGCTCCAGGAGCTTTCATGACCCCCGCGCCGATCCAGCAATGGCACGCCTACATGGACACCCTCGACGCAGGGACGCTGAAGAATCTGCTGGCGGAGGACGTCGTTTTCGAGTCCCCGGTCGTCCACACGCCCCAGGCAGGCCGCGCGATCACCATGAAATACCTGCTCGGCGCGGCCGCCGTGCTCAACAACGACAATTTCCGCTACGAGCACGAGTGGTTCTCGGAGACCGGCGCGGTGCTGGAATTCGTCACCGAAATCGACGGCATCAAGATCAACGGCGTCGATATCATCCACTGGAACGAAGCGGGCAGGATCACCCGCTTCAAGGTCATGGTCCGCCCGCTCAAGGCCATCAACCTGCTGCACCAGAAAATGGGCGCAATGCTGCAGAGCATGGCGGGCTAGATCATTTTCCGGCGAAGTGGACACCGGTTCGCCGCCAGAAAATGCGCCAAAACAAAAGGCTAGAGCGGCATCTCCATCCAGACGTCACACCGGGCATAGGGCGTGTCCTGGCCCGGCATGTCGACGAAGCCCGCGGCGCGGTAGAGCGCGAGCGCCGGCGCGAGACTGCTGTTGGTCTCGAGGTAGAGCCTCGGTGCGCCGAGCGCCTTCGCCCGGTTGATACAGGCCTGCATCAAATCCCGGCCCAGACCCGTGCCGCGTGCGGCCTCGCTGACGGTCATCTTGATCACTTCAAAGCCACCGTCGGCCATGGCCTTCAGGCCCACGCAGCCGATGGCGACACCCCCGTCAGTCTCGGCCATGAAGATGAAACCGCCCGGCGCCAGGACTTTGCCGACCGGATCCCCCAGCACCTCGGCGTCGGCCGGCTCGATGGCGAAGTGCTTGCCGATCCAGGCTTCATTGAGGAGCCGCCAGGCCTCGGCATGACAGGGTTCGAAATCGACGATGCGCATGGCATGAGTTTGCTGGGCGCGATCCGAGCGCGCAAGGAGGCCCCCTTGGTTCATCCCGTCTATGCCGACCTGCCGACGACCATCTTCGAGGTCATGAGCGGCCTCGCCCGGGAGACCGGGGCGATCAACCTGGGCCAGGGTTTCCCGGATGAGCCGGGGCCGGAGTCCGTGCGCCGCCGCGCGGCCGAGGAGGCGCTGAACGGCTACAACCAGTATCCGCCGATGCGCGGTCTGCCCGAGCTGCGCCGGGCGGCGGCCCACCACTATGCGCGGTTCCAGGGCCTGGATCTGGACTGGCAGACGGAGGTGACCATCACCTCCGGCGCCACCGAGGCGCTGGCCGCGGCTTTCCTCAGCCTGATCTCGCCAGGCGACGAAGTGGTTCTGTTTCAGCCGTTGTACGACGCCTACACGCCCATGGTTCGTCGTGCGGGCGGCGTGCCCCGTCTCGCCCGGCTGGAGCCGCCGCACTGGCGTATCACCCGCGAGATGCTCGAGGCCGTCTTCACGCCGCAGACCCGCATGGTCGTGCTGAACAACCCGGTGAACCCGGCGGCGGTGATCTTCCCGGACGAGGATCTGGCGCTGCTGGCGGACTACTGCGTGGCCCATGACGCGATCGCCGTCTGCGACGAGGTGTGGGAGCAGATCGTCTTCGACGGGCGGGTGTTCCGCTCCCTGATGAACTTCCCGGGCATGCGCGCGCGGACGGTCAAGATCGGGTCGGCCGGCAAGATGTTCGCCCTGACCGGCTGGAAGGTCGGCTTTCTCTGCGCGGCCCCGGCCCTGACCAAGGGGCTGGCCGGCGCCCACCAGTTCCTGACCTTCACCACCCCGCCGCCGCTGCAGGCGGCCGTGGCCTGGGGCCTCGACAACTGCGCCGACTGGTTTGCGACCATGCCCGGCGAACTGCAGCGGTCACGGGATCGGCTGGCGGCCGGACTGACGCGCGAGGGGTTCAGGGTGCTGCCGGCGGCGGGCACCTATTTCCTCAACGTCGATCTGGCGGCGTCAGGGGTGAGCGAGGATGACCGGACCTTCTGCCTGCGCGCCGTGAAGGACCACGGCGTCGCCGCGATTCCGGTTTCCGCCTTCTACGAACAGGACGCCCCGACCCACATCATCCGGCTGTGCTTCGCCAAGCGGGACGAGACCCTCGACACCGGGATCGAGCGGCTGGCGGCGGCGCGCGTTGCGGCTTTGGATTGAATTTGCTATCATTGATATCATCATTGTAAGAGCAGCCATGCCCAATCTGCACGTCCGCAATCTCGAAGAGACCCTCGTTCGCAAGCTCAAAGTCCGGGCAGCGGAAAACGGCCGCTCGACCGAAGCGGAGCATCGGGAAATCCTGCGGCAGGCGCTCGAGGGCGATTCAGAAGCGGACCGTAAGGTGGCCTTCATGGTCCGTGCGGCCCGGCTCAGGGCGTTGTCCGCGCACCTGCCGCAGACCCCGTCGGAAATCCTCCAGCGCGAAAGTCGCGACGAAGCGCGATGAGTCGCCTGGTCGTCGATGCCAGCGTCGCCGTAAAGTGGCTGTCGCAGGAGCCGGAGACCGCGCTGGCGAACGCCGTTTTCGTCAAGCACAGTCTGACGGCGCCAGATTTCCTCGTCGTCGAATGCGCGAATATTCTCTGGAAGAAGAATCGGCGAGGCGAATTCGCCTTGGGCGGCTACGAGGAAGCCCTTCTCGAACTTGAGGCTCTGGTCGTCGATCTCAAGCCTATGCGCGATTTCATCGCCCTGGCCGGCAAGTTCGCTCGCGATCTCGATCATCCGGCCTACGACTGCGCCTACCTCGCGCTGGCCGCCGACGAGGGCGCGCCGTTGGTGACTGCGGACATGAGCCTGATCCGAAAGCTCACGGCAGCGCGTTTCAACGAGGCTCAAGTTCTGACGCTGGACGAGGCCGCCGACCTGGCGATCTAGCTGTTGTTCATCACCAGGTTGTCCTCGTGGCGAACTGCGTCCTGATGTCTTGACGGCCAGTGTTGCTCCGGCGGGACCTTCGTCAAGGACGGGCCCGAAGGGCCCGCCGCTGCGCGGCCGCCGGCGGCGGTCCTTGACCAAGGTCACCGTCTGGAGCGCATCATTCCATCAAGGCCTTCAGGGCAAGTCAGCATCCCGCCGGAATGGACAACCCGTCGAGAGCTCGCATCTAGCCGAGGCGGTCACGCCTCCTCCCACTGCGCCTCGGGCAGGCACCCGTATGGGCAAGGCAGGGTGAGGTTGCGTCCTTCGAGACGCGATCCAGAGGGATCGCTCCTCAGGATGACGTAGAGGGTGCGACTTCGCCCCTGTTCGTCATGGTGAGGAGCGAGGCCCCAGCCGACCCCGGATCAAGTCCGGGGCTCGAACCACGCAGGCCCTCAGATCGTCGCGCCGCCGTCGACCACGATGGCCTGGCCGGTCATGAAGGTGCCGGCCGCGGAGGCCAGGAACACCGCCGCGCCCGCGATCTCGTCCGGCTCGCCGATCCGGCGCAGCGGCACGGTCTCGGTCGAGCGCTTCAGCGTCTCGGGATTGTCCCACAGGGCCTTGGCGAAGTCGGTCTTGATCAGGCCCGGGGCGATGCAGTTCACCCGGATGCCGTGCTTGCCGTACTCATGCGCCAGGTTGCGGGCCAGCTGGAAGTCGGCCGCCTTGGAGACGTTGTAGGCGCCGATAACCGGGCTCCCGCGCAGGCCGCCGATCGACGAGACGATGATCACCGCCCCGTCCTTGCGCTCGATCATCTCCGGGATGCACATGCTGATCAGCCAGTGATTGGAGATGATGTTGTTGTCGAGGATCTTGCGGAACTGGTCGTCGGCGATGCCGGCGAGCGGGCCGTAGTAGGGGTTGGAGGCGGCGTTGCAGACGACGATATCGACCTTGCCGAACGCCTTCCTCGTCTCGTCGACCAGCCGCTGCAGGTCTTCCTTGGAGGAGATGTTGGCCGGAACGGCGATGGCTGTGCCGGCGCCGTAGGTCGCGTTGATCTCGGCGGCGACCTCGTCGCAGGGGCCGGCCTTTCGGGACGAGATCGCCACCTTGGCGCCGTGCTGGGCCATGCGTTCGGCGATCGCCTTGCCGATACCGCGCGAGCTGCCGGTGATGACCGCGACCTTGCCGGTCAGATCGAAAAGCGTGCCTTCGGCAGCCATGACGTCTCTCCCTTAAACGCTTGTTTGAAGTTGGTCAGCAACCTGAGGCGAAGGGGCCGCGGCGTCAAGCCGGCGTCCGGCCGAGCGCCAGCAGGGTCTGTGACTGGATTTCCGGGATCGACCCGTCCGCGCGCGGGCCGACATTGACCAGCAGGTTGCCGCCGCCGGCCGTGACCTCTGCGTAGAGGTCGATCAGGCCCTGGCCGGTCAGGTAGTCGTCCGTCGCCTCGGCGGCGTTGTAGCCGAAGGCCAGGCCCAGGCCCCGCGTCGACTCCCACTTCTGGTCGACGATGTGGTCGCCCGAGCCGTACTCCACGGTGCGGAAGTCGCAATGCGGCGGCTTGGCCCCACCCCCACCGTGCACGCCCTGTCTGGCGATGCGCGCCTTGACCATGCTGTTGAACGCCTCGCAGGCGACCGGGTCGCGCAGGCTCTCGAACAGCGCAGCATTGCCCATCCAGCGGTCGTTGATCACCCCGTCCGGCACGGCCGCATAGTAGTGGGCGAACAGCGCCGGCAGATCCTCGGCGTTGGGCCAGGCGATATCGTTCCACAGCACCGATGGCTTGTAGCGGTCGATCAGCTCACGCACCTGCGCGGCGGCGTAGTCGCGATAGGCCTGGTCCGTCGGCACAGCCGCGAACATCTCGCCAAGATTGCGGATCAGCCGCGGATGGGCGGTCCAGTCGAGGCCGCCCGAGTAGTAGAGCCCGAAGCGCATGCCGCGGGCCCGCACCGCCTGCGCCAGCTCGCCGATGAAGTCGCGCTGCGAATGCCAGCCCGGCCGCCAGGGGTTCTCGACCGCCGTCGGCCACAGGCAGAAGCCGTCATGGTGCTTGGTGACGAACACCACGTATTTCGCGTCGGCCGCCAGGAACAGGTCGGCCCAGACCTCGGCGTCGAACGCCTCTGCCGCTGCCTCGAACGGTTCGCGGAAGGCAGTGTAGGGCGCGTCGCCCCAGTGTTCACGATGGTGCGCGCTGGTCGGGCTGGCCGGATCGCGCAGGGCGTTCTCGTACCACTCGGCATAGGGCCCCTGGACGAAAGCGTCGTCGTAGGCCGTCTCGAACAGCGCGGTGATCGACTTGCCGGGCGGCGCGAAGGCCGGGACCGCGAACATGCCCCAGTGAATGAACACGCCCAGCTGCGGCGTCACGTACCACTCAGGACAGGCGCGCCCCGCGAATTGACTGAAATCGGCCATAGGATCCTTACCTTCTCCCGGTCGGGAGAAGGAGGGCCCCGCCTGCAAGGCAGGTGGAAGGATGAGGGATTACGCCCTCACCCGACAAGTCCCTAACCCCTCACCCTCCCATCGCTGCGCGACGGGCCCCTCCCTCTCCCTTTGGGAGAGGGCGTTTTTCTAACCACACTTCGGCCAGCCGCCCATGTCCAGATGGAAGTGGTCGTGGTGCTCGACATTGTAGTCGGGGCTGAGCGTCGTCAGGAAAATGCGGCAGCCGCCGTCGCGGACGCGGTGCAGGAAGCGGCCCTTGGGTCCCGGATCGCTCCAGTCGCGGGCCACCGAGATCACCGTGCCGTCGGCGAGCCGGAAGTCTGCCACGTCGATCGCGTTGGCGGTTGCGTGCTCGCTGATCGGGCCTTCCTGCCTGTTGTACTGTCGGCGGCAGGCATAGCTGCCGAAATGGTCAATACCGACCACCGCCTGGCCCATCTCGTCGAACGCCGCAGCCTGGACCACCTGCCGCTCCCAGATGCTGAAGGCCAGCGCCTCCTTGCAGGTTAACGGCGCGGCGGCGGGCGTCAGTGGCGCGAGGCCCGACGTGAATTGCACCGCGTCATGGATCGCGCAATCGCCACCCGTGGTGGTCGGAACCTCGCTGTAGTCGATGCCGCCCTGGGTCAGGATGGCGCGGCAGGCGGCCGGGTCGTCGCCGGCCTTCGCCGCCTTGATCTTCGTCGCCGCCCCGACCGGATCGATAATCGCCAGAGTCTTCCACGGCAGATGCTCTCGCGGCAACGCCCGGTCCGCCACCAGCGTCATCAGACCGACCAGGCCCCACAGCAGCACAAAGCCGATCACCCGCGCCGCCAGCGTCTGGCGTCGGGCATGCCGCTCGATGTGAGGCTTGCGGGATTGCGGAGCGCGATAGGTGGCCATGATGCTTTGCTGGACGAGGATTGCCCGGGCTCAAGTCGGAAAAATGACGTGGCACAGGGACAGACGCCATGGGTGTCTGTCCCTGTCGGCTATCGCTTCAGCGCATCCACCACCACGCTGCCGGCGGGCGGGTCAATATCGGTGCGCGTGGTTTCGGTCAGGCGGGCCATGGTCATGTAGAAGCCGCAGGTCAGGATGATCTCGACAATCTCCTTGGGACTGAAATGCTTCTGGGCCTCGGCCAGCGACGCCTCGCTCGCCTTGACCTTCTCGATCACCTCGGCGGCGAAGGCGAGCAGCGCCTTCTCCTTCGCGTTGAAGCTGGCGTCGTCCAGGCTGCGGGCCGCGAGGGCGTCGATCTGCGCCTGGGTGCAGCCGCAGCGCAGGCCGATCGGCACGTGCTGGACCCACTCGTATTCGCCGCCCTCCAGCTCGGCCACCAGCAGGATAACCAACTCGCGCAGGTCTGCGCCCAGCTGTTGCTTGCTGAGGATCGCCCCGCCGAAGCGCAGCGCCGGCTCCATCAGGGTGTCGGCGTTGGCCAGCATGCGGAAGATGTTCAGCTTGGCCGCCAGCTTGCCCCAGTACTCCGCGGCCTTGGGCGGAAGCTTGTCGATGTCGGCGAAGGGGACGAGGGCCATGGCGGGTTTCCTGTTTTGTCTTTGCCCATTTTTACGCGGCCCGGCGTGCGACGCCAGCACCTTGGCGCACGTCCCGGATAGG
>JBKJII010000027.1:0-5090 GCA_046598505.1 Caulobacter sp.
CCCGGCGTGGCGTCGGTTGATCGCTACTACATCGGCCGCGAAGACTGGGACCGCCTGCGTCGCAGCCTCAGCCGGCCGCCGAAGACCCGCTGAGGCCGCCGCCTCGCCGCCATCGCCTCTTGAACACAGCCGCGTGCGGGCGGCATAATGTGGGTCCTTGATGTCCGGGGGGACCACCATGCTCAGCCGCGCGCCGATCGCCCGCATCAAGGGCTACTACTGCGACAGCGCTCAATGGGAATCCTACGCGCCCCGCGCGGGCGACATCGTGATCGGCACGGCGCCCAAGGTCGGCACCACCTGGACCCAGCAGATCGTCAGCCTGCTGACGTTCCAGTCGACCGAACCCCGTCCGATCCAGATGATGTCGCCGTGGCTGGACTGTCGGCTGCGCGACAATCTGGCGGGCATGCTGGCGCTGCTGGAGAGCCAGCCGCATCGGCGCTCGATCAAGTCGCACCTGCCGCTGGACGGGCTGCCGATCTGGGATGAGGTCCGCTACATCCATGTGGCGCGGGACGGGCGCGACGCCTGCATGTCCTACATGAACCACAACAACGCCTACACCGACGCGGCCTGGGAGCGGCTTGACGCGGTGGCGGCGCGCGATCCGGACCTGCCCTGGCCGGCGCCCCGGCCTCCCCGTGATACGCGCGGCTTCTTCCGCCACTGGATTACGCCGGGCGGCACGACCGTCGCCGAGCAGATGGGCGACGGCTTCTTCGACATCGAACGGTCATGGTGGGCCGGGCGGGCGCGACCCAACCTGCTGCTGGTGCACTACGCCGACCTGAAGGCCGATCTGGACGGGGAGATGCGCCGCATCGCCGCCTTCCTCGACATCGAAACCCCGGAGGCCCTCTGGCCGTCGCTGGTCGAGGCTGCGGGTTTCGAAGCCATGAGCCGCGACGGCGCGGCCCTGCTGCCGAACGCGGACATGTCGTTCGAGGGCGGCCACAAAACCTTCCTCAACAAGGGGACCAACGGCCGCTGGCAGGCCGAACTGACAGACGAGGACCTGGCCCTCTACCAGCGCCGCGTCGAGCAGGCGCTCAGCCCCGCCCTGGCCCGCTGGCTGGAGCACGGCCGCCTGGTCGCCGGCGACCCTCGGGAAGCGGCTGACTGAGCGGAACCACCACCCTCGCGCCACGTTCGTTCCAGGGGGCTGTAGCGTGAAGGGCTGACGATGAAGCAGATGCTGTACTGGACGCTCGCCGTTCCGGTGACCGCCATGGCGGCGGTTCTGGTGCTCAAGCTGATGCAGGTCGCGATCTAGGGGATCGCCCCCTGGTGGAGCCGAGGGGAATCGAACCCCTGACCTCCTCATTGCGAACGAGGCGCTCTACCATCTGAGCTACGGCCCCCTCCCAGGAGGGAAGCGGCGGACATATGGCCGGGGCGGGCGCCCTGTCAAGGCTGGCGCGGATTACAGCGCGCCGCGCGCCTTGCCGGGATTCGGCCCGCCGGATAGAAGCAGGCGCAACACCCGCCGGAACCTGCTTCATGGTCGCGATCATCGACTTCGTCTTCTTCATCCTCAGCAGCCTGCTTAGCCTGCTGGTCATCGCACTGGTGATCACAGCGGTCCTGTCGTGGCTGGTGGCCTTCGACGTGATCAATCTGCGCAATCCGACGATGCGTCAGGTCTACTACGGTCTGGAACGGATCACCGAGCCGCTGGCCCGGCCGATCCGCCGCTATGTGCCGCCGCTGGGCGGGGTCGACCTGAGCTTCATCATCCTGTTCCTGGTCATTCGCGGCGTGCAAATCTTCCTGCTGCCGGCGCTGCATGCCGCTCTGGTCGGCCTGTTCGTCTAGGCGCGTGCGCCTGGCCGTGCGCCTGACGCCCCGCGGGGGCCGGGACGCCATCGACGGCTGGGCCACAGGCGCCGACGGCCGACCCTATCTCAAGGTCCGCGTTTCCGCCCTGCCGGTCGAGGGCGAGGCCAACGCCGCGCTCACGGTCCTGCTGGCGAAAACCTTCGGCCTGAGCAAGTCTGCGGTGCGCATCGCCGCAGGCCAGACCGGCCGGCTCAAGTCGGTCGAGCTGGACGGCGTCACCGAAACCCGGCTGGCCGAGCTGTTCGGCCCCGTTCCAGGAGTCTGACCCATGGCCGGCAGCCAGGACTTCGCCGCCGATCCACGCAACGCCGCCGCGCGCATATGGCTGAATGGCGACCTCGTCACCCGTGAGAACGCCAGGGTCTCGGTGTTCGACGCCGGCTTCGTCGTCGGCGACGGGGTCTGGGAAGGGCTGCGGCTGCACAAGGGTCGCCTGATGTTCCTGGAGGCCCATCTGGACCGGCTGTTCGAGGGCGCGAAGGCGATCAACCTCGACATCGGCCTGACCCGTCAGGGGGTCACCGACGCGCTGACCGGGATGCTGGCCGCCAACGGCATGGAGGACGGCGTCCATCTGCGCCTGATGGTCACGCGGGGCGAGAAGACCGGCGCCAACCAGGATCCGCGCAACGCGCTCGGCAAGCCGACCATCGTCATCCTGGCCGAGTGGAAGGTCCCCAGCCCGGCGATCGTCACGCGCGGCCTGTCGCTGTTCACCAGCTCGATCCTCTGCACCCCGGCGCATATGTTCGACATGCGGTTGAACTCGCACAGCCGGCTGAACCTGATCCTGGCGCTGAACCAGGCTATTGCTGTGGGCGCCGACGAAGCGCTGATGCTCGATCCGGACGGCCATGTCTCGAGCTGCAACGCGACCAACTTCTTCTGGGTCAGGGACGGCGAGGTGCGCACCTCGACCGGCGCGTTCTGCTTCAACGGCGTGACCCGGGCCAACGTGATCCGGCTGTGCCACGACAACGGCATTCCGGTCCGGCTGGACAATTTCCCGGTCGAGGATGCCCGTGGCGCCGACGAGGCCTTTGTGACCGGCACCTTCGGCGGGCTGACGCCGGTGCGGGAGATCGACGGCCGGGCCCTGCCGATGACGCTGCCGGGACCCATGACCGTCAGGCTGCGAGCGCTCTACGAGACCCTGAAGGACGCGGAGGCCGCCCGATGACCGTGCGCATCGCCATGTGGTCCGGCCCGCGTAACATCTCTACGGCGATGATGCGGGCGTTCGAGAACCGGCCCGACACGGCGGTCAGCGACGAGCCGTTCTACGCCGCCTATCTGGCCGCCACGGGACTGGACCACCCGATGCGGGCCGAAGTACTGGCCAGCCAGGCGACGGACTGGCGCGAGGTCGCGGCGGCGATGACCGGCGACGGGCCGGGCGCGCCGACGGTCTGGTACCAGAAGCACATGACCCACCACATGCTGCCGGACTTCGGTCTGGCGTGGGCCGAAGCCTGCCGCAGCGCCTTTCTGATCCGTGCGCCCGAGGCCGTACTGGCCAGCTACACGGTCAAGCGTGAGCAGGTCACCCTGGCGGATATCGGCTTCGAGCGGCAGCGCGAGCTGTTCGAGCGGGAGGCCGACCGGCTGGGTGCGCCACCGCCTGTGGTCGAGGGCCGCGACGTGCTGGCCGACCCGCGCGGCACGCTGGGCCGCCTGTGCGCGGCGCTGGGCATACCCTTCGACGAAGCGATGCTGGCCTGGCCGGCCGGACGCCGGGACAGCGACGGTGTCTGGGCGCCGGCCTGGTACGACGCTGTCGAACGCTCGACCGGCTTTGGCCCGCCACGCGCCGAGGCAGGCCGTGCGGACCTGAACGACGACCTGCGCCGCATCGCCGACGCGGCGCGCCCACACTACGAACGGCTGGGGGCGTTCAAGCTCTGAGCATCGGGCGTTGGCTTGACGACATTCGTTGCCGCTGATGGAGTAGACAGCTCATTTTGGGGGCGCGACGTGCCGAACCAGACCTTCGCCTCGGTCGCTGAAGACACGCCGGCGATGCTGTGGCGCGGCGACGCCGACGGACGTTGCGTCTATCTCAATCGGGCCCAGCGCGCCTTCTGGGGCGTCGCGGACGACGGCATCGAGACGTTCAGCTGGGCCTCGACGCTGCTGCCCGAGGACGCCGAAAAGGTCTTCGGCCCGTTCAGCCAGGGCATGGCCAATCAGACCCCTTTCCGCTGCGAAGGACGCTATCGCCGGGCCGACGGCGCGATCCGCATTCTGGAGACGGTCGCCCAACCGCGCTTCGAGGGCGGCGTCTTCGTCGGCATGGTCGGGGTGAACACCGACGTGACCGAGCAGCGAGCCGCCCAGGCGCAGCTGCTCGAAAGCGAGGCGCGCCAGCGCCTGCTGGTGCGCGAGATGACCCACCGGGTGAAGAACATCCTCGCCACGGTGGTGTCGATCGCCCGGTTGACAGGGCGTTCCGCCGTGTCCCTCAAGGCCTTCACCGAGGCGTTCGAAGCCCGTCTCGTAGCCCTGTCCAAGACCCATGACATGCTCATCGGCAAGGGCTGGGAGCATGCTGACCTGAAGGACGTGCTACAGGCCGAACTGGGCGTCTACGGCGGCGAGGGTGGGCGGCGCCTGTCGCTGGCCGGAGAGCCCGTGCGGCTGGAGGCGACCGTAGCGGTCAGCCTGACCCTGATCATCCATGAACTGGCCACCAACGCCGCCAAATACGGCGCATTCGCCGGCGACGGCGCGCTTGCGGTGTCCTGGACGGTCGAAGCCGGCCCTGTCGTCGCGCTCGAATGGCGGGAGAGCGGTGGGCCGCCGGTCAGGGAGCCTGCCGTTACCGGCTTCGGCAGCCGCCTGATCCCGCTGTTGCTCAAGGGCGATCTCGCCGGCGATTTTTCCGCCGACTACAGATTGGAGGGACTTGTGGTCCGCTTGCGCTTTCGGCCGTCACAATCGAACGATAGTCTGTAGCGATGGAGAGTCAGGCCACCCACTACCCGACGGCCGGCGCCAAGTGCGCCGATCTGGTCGTGCACATCACCGGCCTGGCGCTGGCGCTGTTCGGTGGCGGGACGCTGCTGGGTCTGGCCGTGGCCCGCGGCGGCGGCGGACAGATCGCGTCCGTGGCTGTCTATGCCGTCGGCATGGCGGTGATGCTCGGGTGTTCGCTGGCCTACAACTTCGGCAAGGCGCCCTGGCGGCCCCTGCTGCGCCGGTTCGACCACGCCGGCATCTTCCTGATGATCGCCGGCAGCTACACGCCG
>JBKJII010000037.1:0-8456 GCA_046598505.1 Caulobacter sp.
GCCTCAGCGCTTGTCGATCGGCATGTAGTCGCGCTGCACGGCGCCGGTGTAGAGCTGACGCGGCCGGCCGATCTTGCGGCCTGGGTCCTCGAACATTTCCTTCCACTGGCTTATCCAGCCGACGGTGCGGGCGAGCGCGAACAACACGGTGAACATGTTGGTCGGGAAGCCCATCGCCCGCAGGGTGATGCCGGAATAGAAGTCGATGTTCGGATAGAGCTTGCGCTCGATGAAGTAGGGATCGCTGAGGGCGATCTTTTCCAGTTCCATGGCGACCTCGAGCAGCGGGTCGTTGACGCCCAGCTCCTTGAGCACCTCGTGGCAGGTGGTCTGCATGACCTTCGCCCGCGGGTCGAAGTTCTTGTACACGCGGTGACCAAAGCCCATCAGCTTGTACCGGCGGTCCTTCACGCCCTCGATGAACTCGGGGATCTTGTCGACCGTCCCGATCTCTTCGAGCATTTCCAGCGCTTCCTGGTTCGCACCGCCGTGCGATGGGCCCCAGAGGCAGGCGATACCGGCCGCGATACAGGCGAACGGATGGGCGCCGGACGAGCCCGCCAGACGCACGGTCGAGGTCGGGGCGTTCTGTTCGTGGCCGGCGTGCAGGATGAAGATCCGGTCCATCGCCTTGGTCAGGACCGGGTTGGGCTTGTAGTCCTCGGCCGGCACAGCGAAGCACATGCGCAGGAAGTTTTCCGCATAGGTCAGGTCGTTGCGCGGGCTGATGAACGGCTGGCCGATGGTGTATTTGAACGCCCGGGCCGCGATGGTCGGCATCTTGGCGATCAGCCGGTGGGCCGAGATCTCGCGTTCGATGGGGTCGTCGACGTTGATGCTGTCGGCATAGAAGGCCGACAGGGCGCCGACCGCGCCGGTCATCACCGCCATCGGGTGGGCGTCGCGGCGGAAACCCTCGAAGAAGCGGTCGAACTGGGCGTGCAGCATGGTGTGCCGCGTGATGGTGGTCTCGAACTTCTCGCGTTCCGGCGCCGTCGGCAGTTCGCCATGCAGCAGCAGGTAGCTGACTTCGAGGAAGCTCGACTTCTCGGCCAGCTGGTCGATTGGATAGCCGCGGTGCAGCAGGATGCCGGCGTCGCCGTCGATAAAGGTGATCTTGCTCTCGCAGGACGCCGTCGAGGTAAAGCCGGGGTCAAAGGTGAATGTGTCGGAGTCCGCATACCACTTGCGCACATCGACGACGTCCGGTCCCGTGGTCCCCTTGATGATGGGAAGCTCGAACGTGTCGAGCCCGATCGTCAGCATCGCCTTGTCGGTCATGCCTGAATCCTCTTGAAAACACACATAGGCCCGAACGGGCGTTTGAAGGGGTTATAACGGTTCACGCGGCAGGCGAAAGCGCGTCTTCAAGTCGCGCCAGACTCTCCTCGCGGCCGAGGGCGGAAAGCGTGCGCCCAAGGTCGGGCGATGCCGCGCCACCGGTCAGAATCGCCCGCAGGGCCGGCCCGAATTTGCCGAACCCGACGGCTTCGGACTCGGCGAAAGCCTTGAGCAGCGCCTCGAGCGATTCCGCGCTCCAGTCGTTGGCTGCGATCAGCAACGGCTGAAGGCGGGTGAGGCGCGCGCGGGCATCGTCGTTCAGTTGGCCGCGCGCCTTGTCGTCCAGCAGGATCGGCCGGGCGCGGAACACAAAGGTCAGTTGGTCGGCCAGCTCGACGATCGTTCTGGCGCGCTCCTTGACCAGCGGAATGGCGCGCAGGGCGTGCGCCTTCCTTGCGGCATCCAGCGGATCGCCCCGTGTGGCGAACACATCGGCGACCAGGTCAGCCAGCCGGGCATCGTCGGCCAGGCGAATGTAGTGGGCGTTGACGAAGTTGAGCTTGTCCCAGTCGAGGCGCGAGGCGCCCTTGTTGGCGTCGGCGATGTCGAACCAGGCGGCGGCCTGTTCGTCGCTGAACAGTTCATCGTCGCCGTGGCTCCAGCCCAGCCGGACCAGATAGTTGCGCATGGCCTCGGGCAGGTAGCCCAGGCTCGCGAAATCGGTGACCGCTGTGGCGCCGTGGCGCTTGGACAGCTTGGCCCCGTCCTCGCCATGGATCAGCGGAATGTGGGCGAAGTGCGGAACCTCCCAGCCCATGGCCTGATAAAGCAGACTCTGGCGGGCGGCGTTGTTCAGGTGGTCGTCGCCACGAATGATGTGGGTGACGTCCATGTCATGGTCATCGACGACCACCGCGAGGTTGTAGGTCGGCGCGCCGTCCGACCGCAGCAGGACCAGATCGTCCAGATCGCGATTGCGAAAGGTCACCTGGCCCTGGACCAGATCATTGACCACGGTGTCGCCGTTCCTTGGACCGCGGAAGCGGATCGCGTGTGGTTCGGCCAGGTCCTCGGCGTTCGGGTCCTGGTCGCGCCAGGGCGAGCGCAGGGCATGGCCGGCGGCCTGGGCGGCTTCGCGGGCGGCGGTCAGGTCATCGCCTGACAGCCAGCAGCGATAGGCCTTGCCGGCCGCCAGCATCTCCATGACCACGGCGCGGTGGCGGTCGGCGCGGGTAGCCTGGAACACCGGTTCGCCGTCGAACGGCAGCCCCAGCCAGTCGAGCCCGTCGAAAATCACCTGCACGGCGGCCTCTGTCGACCGCTCCCGATCGGTGTCTTCCACCCGTAAAAGGAAGCGCCCGCCCGTGTGTTTCGCGTATAGGTAGTTGAACAGTGCGGTGCGCGCCGTACCGATGTGCATCGAGCCGGTCGGCGAGGGGGCGATACGGGTGACGACGGGCCTGGAGTCGGACATTTCTGCGGGGTCCGGGAGGATGGGCGGGCCTCTTAGCATGGTCGCTCGCGCCGCACATAGCCTTGCCGCGCTACCCGCTGAATTCGCCGCGCAGGGGTCGCGCTGGACCTTGTGGACTCCGGTAGCGTTCGGCCTGGGCGCTGCGGGCTATCTGACGTTGCGCGTCGAGCCCTCGCTGTGGCTGCTGGCGTTGCTGGCCGGGACGGTCGTGGCGTTGCGCCGGGCAGCCGGCCGGCGGTGGCGCACGGGCTGGAGCGTTGTCGCGGCGACGCTGCTGGCCTTCGCGGCCTGTGGGTTTCTGGCCGGCAAGATCAGGTCGGACCTTGTCGCGGCGCCCGTTGTCCCGGCGGCAGACCGGCCACGCGTCGTCGAGGGCTGGGTCGTCGATGTGCCGAGCCCGGGCGCGGGGGGCATGCGGCTGCTCATTGCGCCGGTGGCCGTGTCCGGCCTCGCGCCGGAGGAGACGCCGGTGCGGGTGCGCGTCACCCTGCGCGACGGCATAGCGCCCCTGCCGCCGGGATCTGCGGTGCGGGTTGTGGCCATGCTGGGGCCGCCGCCGGCGCCGGCCAGCCCCGGCGCCTACGACTTCGCCCGGGACGCCTGGTTCGACCGCGTCGGCGGCGTCGGGTTCGCGCTGGGCGAGCCGCGCGAGACCGCGCTGTCGAGGCCGCCGCTCCGGCTGGGTCTGACCATGGCGATCAACTCTGCCCGCTGGCGTCTGGCGCAGCGGATCGTGGCGCGGATGGGGCCGACGAGCGGCGGCCTCGGCGCAGCCATGGTCACTGGCCACGAGGCCTGGATACCGCCGGAGCAGACGGCCGACATGCGAGCCTCGGGGCTGGCGCACATCATCTCGATTTCGGGCCTGCACATGGCCATCGTCGGCGGATTCGCCTTCGCGGCCGTGCGGCTGGCGATCGCCCTTGTGCCATGGCTGGCGCTGCGGGTTTCCGGCAAGAAGCTCGCGGCGGCGGCGGGCCTGCTGGCGGTTGGCGTCTATCTGGTCGTCTCGGGCGCGCCGCCCCCGGCCGAGCGGGCGGCGATCACGGCCGCGGTCGCCTTCGCCGCCATTCTGGTCGACCGACAGGCCGTCAGCCTGCGGACCCTGGCTGTCGCCGCCCTGATCATCCTGGCGCTGCAGCCGGAGGCGGCGGCCGGACCGGGCTTCCAGATGTCATTCGCCGCGACCACGGCGCTGGTTGCCCTGGCCGAAGCCTGGCCACGGGCGGTGAAGGAGATTTCGACGCCCTGGTGGATTCGCGCGCCCCAGGCGGTGGCGATCTGGCTGCTGGCGGCCGTGGCGGCCAGCTTCGTCGCGGGCCTCGCGACCGGCCCCTTCGCCATGCACCACTTCAATCGCATGGCCAGCTATGGACTGTTCGCCAATCTGCTCGTCTCACCGTTGTCGAGCTTCGTCATCATGCCCTTCCTGGCGCTCGGCGGGGCGCTGGAGCCGCTGGGACTGGGCGGGCCGTTCCTGTGGGTCGCGGGGCAGGGGATCGACGCGATGACTGCCGTGGCGCACGAGACCGCGATCCAGCCCGGCGCCCAGGTGACCATCGCCAGCGGTCCGGCCGTGGCGCTGCCGGTCGCCTTCCTCGGGATCATGCTCCTCTGCCTCTGGCACGGCCGCCTTCGGTGGCTGGGCGCGCCGCTGGCGATGGCGGTGCTGGTCTGGCCGAGGCCATCACCGCCGGACGTCTGGATCGCCTCTGACGGCGCGGCCGTCGCGGTGCGTCAGGGCAGGCAGGCGATCCTGCTCAGACCGGACGCGCGCCGGTTCGCCGCCGACCTCTGGACCCGGCGGCGTGGCCTGGTGACCAGCGATGACCCGGAAGCCGCGCGGGACGCCCTCTACGGCTGCGACCGCTTCGCCTGTGTGCCGCACCCGGGCCAGTCCGTGGCGACCTGGGCCGGGAAGAAACAGCCGAAACTGTCTGACTTCGATGACCTTTGCGCCCCGGGCCGGCTGGTCGTCCTGCGCTCGTCGGCCCCGTGGCGCGGCTGCGAGGGCGCTTTCCTGCTGACGGCCGAGGACTTTGCCGTCGGCGGCTCGGCCGAACTGTGGCGGACCCGCGACGGCTGGCGGGTGCGCTGGGCGAACGATCTGCGAGGACGCAGGCCGTGGGCGCGGTAGCGCTTCCTTATCGCCCTCGTCATCGTCGGACTTGTTCCGGCGACCCATGAAAGCGGTGACATGGAAAGGGGCGCGACCTGAGCCATGCCCCTTTCTGGAGGTCAGTATGTATGGGCCCTCGCGACAGGCGCGAGGATGACGGCCGAAGGCTCAGTGATACTTGCGGATCAGCCCGACAAGCTTGCCCTGCACCTCGACCTGGTCCGGACCGTAGACCCGGGTCTGGTACTTGGGATTGGCGGCCTCCAGCGCGATGGACCCGCCCTTGCGGCGCAGGCGCTTGAGGGTGGCTTCCTCGCCCTGCACCAGCGCCACGACGATCTCGCCGCTGTGGGCGGTGTCGGTCTTGCGGATCAGCACGAAGTCGCCGTCGAGGATGCCGGCCTCGATCATCGAGTCGCCCTGCACCTCGAGCACATAGTGTTCGCCGGCGCCGAGCATGCTCTCGGAGACGAGCATCTTGTCCCGTTCGACTTGCAGCGGCTCGATCGGCGAGCCGGCCGCGATGCGGCCGAGCAGCGGGATTTCACGCACGTCGTTGGCGATGGCGGACGAAGGCGCGCCGAGCTTGTCGCCCGGCACCACTTGCGGCTTGAAAGCCTGTCGCCCTCCGGACGGCGCCGAGGTCGTCGCCTGTTGCGGCAGCTTGGTTACTTCCAGCGCCCGCGCCCTGTGCGGCAGGCGGCGCAGGAACCCGCGCTCCTCAAGCGCCGTGATCAGCCGGTGAATGCCCGACTTGGAGGCCAGATCAAGGGCCTCCTTCATCTCATCGAACGAGGGGGAGACACCCGTCTCCTTGATCCGCTCGTGGATAAACATGAGCAGTTCGTGCTGCTTGCGGGTGAGCATCGCCTGAGCCTCGCCTACGAATCTGTCGCGGAACAAACCGCTAACAACTGCCGATGTTCTCTAGGCGTTCTTGGTTTCTGTCAAGTTAACGGCGATGGAGCCGGGGACAGGCTCGGCCGACAGGCTGTGCCTGTCCCGAACCAGGCCCGATCGGGACAGGCACGCTTCGCGAGCCAGTCCCCATTTCTAGGTCAGCAGCGCCCGCGTCGCCGCTTCCACGTCCGCCTGCCGCATCAGGCTTTCGCCGACCAGCATGGCCTTTGCGCCGCTCGCTTCCAGGCGTGCGGCGTCGGCGGCGGTGAAGATGCCGCTCTCGGTGACCAACAGGGCGCCCGTCGGCGCGCGGGCGACCAGGCGTTCGGTGATGGCCAGATCGACGTTGAAGGTCCGCAGGTCGCGGTTGTTGACCCCGACCAGCGTGGCCCCCAGGGCGCCGGCGCGGTCCATCTCGGCCTCGTCATGCACCTCGACCAGCGCATCCATGCCGAACCGGGCGGCCTGCGCCATCAGATCGGCGGCGAGGGCGTCGTCAATCATCGCCAGGATGACCAGGATGGCGTCGGCGCCCAGGGCCCGGCTCTCGGCCACCTGCCAGGGGTCGACGAGGAAGTCCTTGCGGATGCAGGGCAGGGCGGTCGCCTCGCGGGCGGCCACGAGAAAGCTGTCCGCCCCCCGGAAGCTGGGCCCGTCCGTCAGCACCGACAAACAGGCCGCGCCGCCGGCCTCGTAAGCCCTGGCCAGCGCCGGCGGATCGAAGTCCGCGCGGATCAGGCCCTTGGACGGGCTGGCCTTCTTGATTTCGGCGATGAGCGACAGGCGGCCGGGGGCGTGATGGCGTTCCAGCGCCGCCTTGAACCCACGCGGTGGGCTGGCGGCCTTCGCCGCGGCTTCAACCTCGGCCAGCGGACGCGCGGGCTTGCGCTCCGCCACCTCGTCCCGCTTGTAGGCGGCGATTTTCGCGAGGATGTCGCTCACGCGGTCACCGCGATCAGGGTGTCCAGCGCCGTCAGCGCCCGACCGTCGTCGATCACCTGGCCGGCCAGTTCCACACCTTCGCGCAGGGTCTCCGCCCTGTCCGCCACGAGGAAGGCGGCGGCGGTGTTGAGCAGGACGATGTCGCGATAGGCGCCGGGCTTGCCGTTGAGCAGATCGCGCAGGGCGGCCGCGTTGCAGTCCGGATCTCCGCCGGTAAGGTCAGCCAGGGATCCACGAGGTAATCCAACGGCTTCCGGTGTAATCTGAAACCGCCGAACGCCGCCGTCATGCCATTCGGCGACCTCGGTCTCGCCGGTAATGGTCAGCTCGTCCATGCCCTGTCCGTGCACCGACCAGGCTCGCGTGGCCCCCAGGGCGCCGAGGGCCTGGGCGATCGTTTCGACAAAGCGGGGCGCCGAGACCCCGACCACCTGCCGCTTCGCGCCCGCAGGATTGGTCAACGGCCCCAACAGATTGAAAATCGTACGAAATCCGAGCTGCTGGCGGATCGGCGAGACGTGTTTCATCGCCCCGTGATGGGCTTGGGCGAACAGGAAGCAGATGCCGGCCTGGTCCAGCGCCGCGCGCTGCTTGTCGAGGCCCGGGTCAATGTTGACGCCCAGCGCCGCCAGCACATCGGCGGTGCCGGACTTGCTGGTGATTGCCCGGTTGCCGTGCTTGGCGACCTTCAACCCGCCACCGGCAGCCACGAAGCCCACGGCGGTGGAGATATTCAGGGTATGCAGGCCGTCGCCGCCGGTGCCGCAGACGTCGACCGTCTCATAGGGCAGGTCGAGGTGCACGGCGGCGCGTCGCATGGCGCGGGCGCAGGCGACGATCTCGCCGACCGTCTCGCCGCGCAGGCGGATGGCGGTGACGGCCGCGGCCACCTGGGCCGGGGTCGGCTCGCCGCGCAGGCAGGCGCTGAAGAACTCTTCCGCGTCGGCTTCCGACAGCGTCGCACCGTCCGCCAGACGGTTCAGCAGGGGCTTGAAGGCGTCGGACACGGCGTCAGACGGTCTCGGCGCGCTTCACGCCGGCCAGATCGAGGAAATTGCCCAACAGGTGGTGGCCGCCTTCGGTGGCGATCGACTCCGGGTGGAACTGCACGCCGTGAACGGGCCGGGTCCGGTGCTGGAAGCCCATGATCTCGCCGTCATCGGTCCATGCGGTGACCTCCAGCACGTCGGGCAGGCTCTCCTTCGGCACTGACAGGCTGTGGTAGCGCGCCGCCGTGAACGGGTTGGGCATGCCGGCGAACAGGCCCTTGTTCTCGTGATGAATGGGGCTGGTCTTGCCGTGCATGATCGACTTGGCCCGCACGACCTCGCCGCCATAGGCCTGACCGATGGCCTGGTGGCCGAGGCAGACGCCGAGGATCGGCAGATCTTCCGGCGCGCCGCGCAACAGCGGCAGGCAGATTCCCGCCTGATCGGGCGCACAGGGCCCCGGCGACAGCAGCACGGCCTCGGGCTTCATGCCCAGCGCCTCCTGCACCGTCAGGGCGTCATTGCGCCAGACAGCCGTCTCCGCCCCCAGTTCGTTCAGGTAGTGAACGAGGTTGTAGGTAAAGCTGTCGTAGTTATCGATGACGAGGATCATGGGGGCAGCTTCTAAAGCCTTTCCCCGCGACCGTCATCGTCGGACTTGTTCCGACGACCCAGGGCCTTGCTGAATGACGGGAGTTGCGGATCGCGCCGCGCGGCGCAGGCGCCACCGCGTGCATGGGTCGTCGGAACA
>JBKJII010000052.1:0-8339 GCA_046598505.1 Caulobacter sp.
CAATTGCGCGCGGATGCGTAGTGTCGACGATAAATATCGATCGTCGAGTCTGATTTTCGAAATAGAATATTCGAATTCGGAACTGGCGATGAATACATAAATTTTCAGGCCATTTTCGGGCGCTTTCACGCGCCTTGATGACGGCCTGCAATCAAGACGACCGCTCACAGAGCGACCGCTTCTCCGCAAATTACGCCAGTCTCCAAAGGGGCCACCATGAACAAGACAATCTCGATCCCGCTGCTCGGCCTGGCCGCCGCAGCCTGGGCTCCCTTGGCCATGGCGCACGAGGTGGTGGTCCTGCCCGGCGTGGTTGGCCCGGTCGGCGTGGTCAACGGCGTGACCACCCAGGGACCCGGAACGCTGACGGTCGGGGCCCAGAACATCAACACCAGCAACGAGGCCGGCGGCGGCATCACCACCGACGCCGCCAACACGGCCAACATCGTCTTCACCGGAACCTCAACGGTCACCGGCGACGTCGGGGCAATCGGTTCGACCTTCCTGAACATTCGCGCGGGCGCCAACGCCACCACCACGACCTTCAATGGCCGGGTTTTTTCGACGACCTTCAGCGTAGTCGGCGCCGGGACGGTCAACTTTAATGGCGGCTTCGTCAGCAATACCGGCTCGACCCTGGACTTCGCTGGAGACGGCTTCGTCAACGTCGGAGCGGGCCAGACCCTGAAGGCGGCCGTCACCAATTCCGCAGGGGCCAATACCGGCACGCTCACTCTGAATGGCGGCAGCATCCTTGACGGCGCTGTGGGCGCCGCCAGCGGGTTGAAGCGGATCAATGTCGTGGGCGGCAACGCCCTGATCACCGGTCAGGCGAACGCCTATTCGTTCTCGCTGGGGACCAACATTCTCAACGTCGCCGGCGCCCTTTCCATTCCCGTGGGCGGAACGATCAACACGACCATCTTCAGTCCGTTGGTCTTCGGCAGGATCGTGCCGGTCGGCGCGGCGACCATCGGGAACAACCTGCACGTCGTCGTCACGGTGACGGGCCCGATTGTCAACGGCAGCAGCTTCAACATTGTCGACGCCAGCAGCGGCACGACCGGCAGCACAGTCCTGGTCACATCGAACACCACCCGCTACGCCTTCTCGGCAGACCCCACGGTGGCCGGACGGGTGCGGATCACCACGACCCAGATCCCGCTTGCGGTGGTGGTGGCGCCGGTCATCGTCCCGGGCGCGCCGGGGACGATCCCCATCGTCAATCCGACGGCCCCGCTCGTTATCGCTCCCGTGATCGACGCCATGGCGGTGACGCCGACGACGACGCCGCTGCTTACCGCGATCACGCTGTTGCCCAACGCCCAGGCTGTGGCCGGCGCCCTGGCGCAACTGTCGCCGGGCACGGCGGGCCTGACCGCACCGCTGTACAGCTATCGCGCGACGCAACAGTTCCAGAGCCTGCTGGCGTCTCAACTTGAAGCCGCCGAAACCTGTTCGGCCGACGATCAGCCCAACGACGTCCGGCGTGCGCGCCTGGAGGACGGATCAGCCTGTCAGCCCGGCCCCCTGCGCTCTCACTGGTGGGCTACCGTCCTCGGGGAAGTCGCAACGCAGGACGATTCTGGCGGGTTTGAAGGGGTCGATTCGAAGATTGTCGGAGCCATGGTGGCCTATGACCGGCCGCTCAGCCCGTCCCTGCGTCTCGGCGGCGGGTTGCGATATTCCCGCGCCACTATCGATAGCTCCACCAAGGCCAGCACCGCTGAAGTCACCTCGTTGCAGGCCACCGTCTACCTGGGCTACGCGCCAGGCTCGGCTTACCTGAACGGCGCGCTGTCCTATGGAATGGACAGCTACGAGCAGTCGCGGGTCGTTTCGTTTCCGGGCGTCAGCGGCAAGCTGGACGCCGACTACGACGGCAATCAGTTCACCGCCTTCGCCACGACCGGCCGGCACTTCTACGTCGGCGACGGGCTTTCCATCGTCACCCCTTTCGCCAGCGTCCAGTACACGCGCCTCAAGACCGACGCCTACGGCGAGTCCGGCGATCCGGCGCTCAACCTGAATGTCGACGAGCAGACCTACGACCTCTTCGAATCGACCCTGGGACTGAAGCTGGCGCGCGAGAGCGTGCTGTCCGACGGACGCGTCTTGCGGCCTGAGTTCCACGTCGCGTGGCTGCATGACTTCGGCGACAGCCAGATGAGCAGCCGCTCGGTCTTCGCCACCGGCGGTCCCGCCTTCACAACGGCCGGCATGACGCAGGAGCGCGACGGATTCAACATGGGCGCAGGCGTAGTCTTCGCCGCAAGTGGCCGCTGGTCGCTTGAGGGGGCCTACGACGCCACGTGGCGCGGACAGGGCTACACCGCCCAGCGCCTGATGGTCACGTTTGTGATGCGCATGTGAGTGGGGTGGCAGACCGTGCCAGGCCGCAACCCAGCCCACAGTGCGGTTGCGGGGTAGGCTGGTAGGCCCGGCAGGACTCGAACCTGCAACCAGACCGTTATGAGCGGTCGGCTCTAACCATTGAGCTACGGGCCCGCTGCGCGCGGCATCGGGCGGTTACCATGCCCCGAACGCGCCTTAAAGGTCCGGTTCATGTAGGGTCAGCCAAACACAACCGTGACGGGGGCGCGCAACCCTCCCCCACCAGGAGACCAGACATGAAAGCCCTCTTCCGCGCCGCCGCCCTCGGGGCGCTGATCGTCGCCGGTTCGGCCGGCGCCACCTATGCGCAGTCCGCGCCGGTCTCGACCGCCGACACCGTGTTCAAGGCGACCATCCTGAGCCTGGCCGCTTCGGGCGAGGTCAGCCGCAAGCCTGACATGGCGACCATCTCGACCGGCGTGCAGACCGAGGCGCCGACAGCGGCCGAAGCGCTGCGGCTGAACGCGGTGCGCATGAACCAGGTGATCGCGGCCCTCAAGCGGGGCGGCATCGCCGACCGGGACATCCAGACCAGCGGCCTGAGCCTGAACCCGCAGTACGTCTATCAGGAGAACCTGCCGCCGAAGCTGACCGGCTATCAGGCGTCCAACCAGGTGACCATCGTGGTGCGCGACCTGACCAGGCTGGGCTCTGCGGTCGACGCCGTGGTCGGCGCCGGGGCCAATACCGTCGGCGGCATCTCGTTCGGTCTGCAGAACAGCGATGCGGCCGAGGACGCGGCGCGTCTGGACGCCGTCCAGGCGCTGCAGGCCAAGGCCAACCTCTACGCCGGCGCGATGGGCTATCGCGTCGCGCGGCTGATCAACCTCAGCGAGGGTGGCGGCTACAGCCCGCCCCAGCCCATGCCGATGATGGCCATGGCCCGCGCGGACAAGGCTGAGTCCACGCCGGTCGAGGCCGGCGAACTGAAGGTGCGGATTGACGTGAACGCGACGTTTGAGCTGGTGAGGTAGGGGCCGGGGACATGTACCGACCGTACGTGTCCCCTGAATCCGCAGCCACTCGATTGGGGGACACGTACCGAAGGCGGTACATGTCCCCTTTCCGCTACATCCCCGCCTTGCGGAACGCCGCCTCCAGCCGGATCTTGATCTCGCGGCCGGGGAGGACGTTGGGGCCCTGCATCTCGGCCGCATAGGCCAGGTCGCCGTAGGACGCGCCAGGCGACGGCGTGATCGGGCCGGACGCCCAGCCGACGCGGTCGCCGGTGGTCGAGATGGCGTCGCAGCTGCGGGTGCGGACATCGCCCGCCGCCGCCGCCTTGGCCAGGTCATCGGTTGTCAGCTTGCCGCCCGCGTCGTCACAGGCCGGACGGGCCGTGGCGCAGACCGTGTAGTCGCCAAAGCGGTAGACGACCCTGCCCGAACCCTTCTCGACAATCAGCACGCAGGTGCTGGGATCGCCGATGGCGTCACTGACCGCCGACTGCAGGCGGTCGGGGTCGATACCCTTGGGGCCGGTTGGCTCGCAGGCCCCGAGGGCCAGCGAAGCGGCGGCGAGGGCGAAGACGGTCAGGGACGGGCGCATGGAATCCTCCTGTTGGAAGAACCCTGCGCCATCCGGAAGGTTCACTCAATCAAAGAGGATCAGGCCGCGTGCTTGACGTGGTTGGCGTCGTCGAGGAGCACGACGGTCGGATTGTAGTTGCGGGCCTCTTCAGCCGGCAGCTGGCAGTAGGTCACGACGATGATCTTGTCGCCCTTCTGGACCAGACGGGCGGCCGCGCCGTTGACGCCGAACACCCGTGAGCCGCGCGGCGCCTCGATGGCGTAGGTGGTGAAGCGGGCGCCGTTGGTGATGTTGAGCACATCCACCTGCTCGTGGGGCAGGATGCCCGACTGGTCGAGCAGATCGCGGTCGATGGAGATCGAGCCTTCGTAGTCGAGATCGGCCTGGGTCACCGTGGCGCGGTGCAGCTTGGCCTTCATCATGGTCAGCAGCATGGCGTCGTCCCTCTACTCGGGAAAAATCGCTGCGCCGCACAAATTTCGCGGCGCGTCTGGAGGCAAGGCATATAGCCTCTAAGGCGTTGCGGTTCAATTGCGCTGCATGATGAACGGCGATCAGATATCGGCGTGGTGGGTGTCGATAGGTGGAGCTGTGACGGGCGTCGGGGTGTTGGGGCGTTGGATCGACCCGGGCCGTGGGCGCAGAGGCTTGCGCCGAACAGGCCCCTACTCCCTACTCCCTACTCTTTCTGTCCCCTGCCCTCAGCCCCCCGGCCCGCCATGCGCCTCCTCCTCGCCCTGACCCTCATCCTGCTCGCCCCGATGGCGGCGCAGGCCCAGTCGCTGGACGACACGCCGCCGGTCTATGTGGCGAGTGTCTATGACCGGCTGGCCAAGGATCAGAACTACGACGATCCCTACGCGCTCTACACGCCGCGGCTGCTGGCGTTATGGAAGGACATGCGAAAGGACGCGGGCGGCGAGGTGGGGCGGGTGGATTTCTTCCCCTGGACCAATTCGCAGGACTGGCAGCTGAGCGACCTGTCCCTGACCAGCGAGATCGTCGACGGTCACGAGGACCGCATGATCGTGACCGCGAAGTTCAGGAATGGCGGCCAGTCCGAGACGATCCGCTCCTACTGGGAGAAGACGGGGGGCCACTGGCGTCTGGACGACATGCAGTCGGTCGGCCCGCTGGGGTGGACCTTGTCGGTGATCCTCAAATACGGCTGGTCGTCGCAGGACTAACCAATGCGCCAGGGCGGGAAGCGGCGGATCGCGCCGGCGCGGTAGAGGCAGACCGCGTTGCCGGCCGGGTCGCGCAGGCGGGCCTCACGCCACTGCCAGGTCTGGTCCGCCGGATCGCTGTCGAAGGCCAGGCCGGCGGCCCTGAGCCGCGTCACCGTCGCGTCGAGATCGTCGTCCTCGAAATAGACCACCGTCTCCGAGACGCCGGAGGCAGCGGGATCCAGATGCAGCGAGAAGGTCGGCGGCTCGCCACCATCGGCGTCCGGACATTCGAAGCGGGCGTAGTGCTCGCTGCGCACGATCAGCCTCAGGCCGAGGGTTTCATAGAAGGCGATCGAGGCGGCGAGATCGCGGGCGGAGGCGGTGACCTGGTTGAGACGCATGATCCGCTAGATAAGACCGCGCCGCGCCGGCGCTAGAGGTTGGTCTTCAGGAAGGTCGTCATCTGGTCCAGCACGGGCGCGCGGCCGCGCAGGGGGCGGGACAGGGCCAGGACGATGCCGGCGTGATCGACGCCCGGGTAATACTCCGCCTCGACCTTGACCCCGGCCTCGGCGAGCGCCCTGGCCAGCTTGCGGGTGTTGCGCGGATAGACGGTGGTGTCCGCCTCGCCTGTGGCGATGAACACCGGCGGGGAGTCCGCCCGGACAAAGGTCGTCGGCTGGGTCGCCTCGAGGTCGGGAGCCGCCCCGAAGGTGCGTTTGGTGACCGGACCATCGAGCGGCAGGAAGGCGTAGGGGCCCGCCAGCCCGGCGACGCCGCGGATGGCCTTGCGGTCGACGCCCGCCGCCGCGAGATAGCGTGGGTCCAGCGCCAGCATCACCGCGTTGTAGGCGCCGGCCGAATGACCGACGAGCACCATGTGGGCCGGGTTGCCGCCGAACTGCACAGCGTTGTCGGCGGCCCAGCGCACGGCCTGGGCGCAGTCGTGCAGGAAATCCGGGAAACGCACGTCCGGATAGAGGCGATAGTCGGCGACGACCGTGACGAAGCCGCGCGAGGCCAGGGCCTGGCCGACCCAGCGGTAGTCTGCGCGGCGGCCGGAGTCCCACGAGCCGCCATAGAAGAACACCGCCACCGGCAGGCCCGGCGCCGGGACAGCCGGGGCGTAGACGTCGAGTTTCTGGCGCGGGCTCGGGCCGTATTCGATGCCGACCGCGCCGCGTCGGGCCGGGTCTCGCGGGGCGAGGGTCGCAAACATCGTCAGCGGCGAGCAGGCCGCCGTGAGGCCGGCGGCCAGGGTGGTCAGTCCGGCGGCGAGAGCGCTGCGGCGTGTGGTCATCTCCGGGACTTAACGCGCCCTGCGGCGACGGCAAGTGCTACCGCCCGTCGACCAGCTTGCCGATCGCGTCGAGATAGATGGTGAAAGCCTCGCGGCCTGCGTCGGTCAGGGCCAGCGTGGTCAGCGGCTTGCGGTCCTGGAAACTCTTGGTCACGGCCACGTAGCCGGCGTCCTCGAGCTTGCGCAGGTGGGCCGAGAGGTTGCCGTCGGTCGCCTGGAGGCGGGCCTTGAGCGTGTTGAAGTCCGCCGTTCCCGCGCCCGACAGGAAGGCCATGATTCCCAGCCGGATCCGGCCGTGGATGACCTCGTCGATCCGGTCGATGTCGAACCCGTCAGTCATGACGAACGCTCTCTCAAATCGTGTCCGAGGGTTCCTGGCGCATCAGGATGAAGCCCGGCAGGGCCATCAGCAGCAGCAGGGCGGCCGAATAGACGAGATAGACGATCGGATCGACCGCGAGCCAGGCGACGATCAGGGCCGCGGCATAGGAGGCGACCGCCGTCATCCAGATCCAGCGCTTGCGCGCCATCGCCGCCGCGACGCTCCAGCCCATGCCGTAGAGGCTCAGGATCAACGGCGGAAAGATCAGGGTCGGGATGTAGCTGTGGGTCCGGGCCGAGAGGATGCCGATCGCCAGGCTGATGACGAAGATGCTCCAGCCCATGGCCGCCCAGGCCGCGCTCGAGGCGCGGTTGCCCGGCGACTGCGCGCCCGGCCGGGCGTTTCCGCCACGGCGAAGCCAGACCAGCAGGCCGAGAAACACGAACAGCGCCACCGGCCAGACCAGGCCCACCGTCCCCTTCGGCAGATTCACCAGTTCAGACATGACTGCCCAGTGGATGATGCCGGCAACGGCGAACGTGACGCCCGCGGCGACCAAGATCGACCCGCCGAGCAGCGGGGCGGAGCTTCCCTCCTGCGCCAGCGCGCGCATGAAGGCGATATCGTCCTTCAGGTTCTGGATTTTCTCTTCGGTCATCGCGGGTGCTCCCGGCCCCAGGGTCTGTGATTCCATGGATAACGAATCGACTTTGTGATGTAAAGTGCTTTTCCGTAGACTGACCGGAAGGCAGCCGCATCGGATGGCTCCAAACGGGGAATCGCCATGACCGACCTGCCCATTCTGCATCACTACGACACCTCGCCGTTCTCGGAGAAGGTGCGGCTGCTGTTCGGACTGAAGGGCCTGGCCTGGGGCTCGGTGAAGATCCCCAACATGATGCCCAAGCCAGACTTCGTGCCCCTGACGGGCGGCTATCGCCGCACGCCGGCCCTGCAGATCGGCGCGGACGTGTTCTGCGACACCCAGATCATCATGGCCGAGATCGAGCGGCGCTGGCCGGAGCCGCGGGCGGTGCAGGGCGGACTCGACTGGGCGATCAACCTGTGGGCCGACCGGCCCTTCTTCCAGGCCACCGTGCCGATCATCTTCGGCACGCTGGGCGACCAGACGCCGGAGGCTTTCCTGAAGGATCGCGAGCAGCTGTCGGGCCGGCCGTTCGACGTGAAGGCCATGAAGGCCGCCGTGGCGCCGATGAAGGGCCAGTGGCGGGCGCACGCCGCCTGGCTGGAGGACCAGCTGGCCTACAGCGGGACCGGCTGGCTGAACGGCGACAGGCCCGGCCTGGCCGACATCGCCGCCTATATGAACATCTGGTTCCTCGGCGGGGCCCTGCCCCCGGTTCTGGCCGACCTGACCGTCGGCATGCCGAAGCTGGGCCAGTGGGCGGCCCGGGTCCGGGCGCTGGGCCACGGCAGGCCGACCGAAATGACCGGCGCCGAGGCGCTGGCGATCGCCAGGGACGCAACGCCCGCGCCGGCGCTGAAGCATGACCCGGCCGACCCGCTGGGCCTGTCGCCCGGCGACAAGGTGGTGGTGATGGCCGACGACTACGGCCGCGACCCGGTGGCCGGCCTGCTGGTCGCGGCGACCCCCGTCAGCGTG
>JBKJII010000091.1:0-7032 GCA_046598505.1 Caulobacter sp.
CGGGAACACGCCCTGCCAGCTGTTGGCCCGCGGACGGCCGAGCGTCGGTCTGTCATCGCCCCACTCGTACCGGGCCCCGTCGAGCCCTGCGCGGGCCGCGAACTCCCACTCTGCTTCGGTCGGCAGGTCGCGTCCTTTCCAGCGGGCGTAGGCCAGGGCGTCGTCGTAGGCGATCTGCACCACCGGATGGCGCTCGCGGCCGGCGATGGTGCTGCCAGGCCCTTCCGGATGCCGCCAGTTCGCGCCCTCGACAACCTGCCACCACTGGGCGGGATTGCCGTCGTTCAGGGCGTCCGCGCCGACGAACACCAGGGACGACGGCTTCAGCCTGTCCGCCGGCACGCCCGGATACAAGGCTGGATCCGGCCGGCGTTCAGCGAGCGTGACGTAGCCGGTGGCGGCCACAAAGGCGGCGAACGCTGCGTTGGTGACTTCGGTGCGATCGATGGCGAACGGGCGGACCGTTACGCGGACCGCAGGGCCCTCTTCCTCATGCTCGGCCCTGGCGCCCATCATGAACGTCCCGCCCTTGAGCGCGACATCGCCCATCGGGGTCGGCCCCGGACAGGCGCGCGTTGGTTCGGCCAGTTGCGGCGTTTTCGGCCCGCAGGCGGCCAGAAGGAACGCCAGCAGAAGGACAGCGCGTCTCACCCCGCATCGCCGATGAGCGTCAGGGCCATAGCCCGCATGACCGCCTTGGCATGGGCGGTGTCGGCGCCCTGGTCGGTGCGCAACCGCCGCCAGGCTTCGAAGCTCAGCGTCAGGTCGAGGGCGTCGAGGCGGGCGGGATCGGCGGTCACCTCGTCAGGCAGGATCGGCAGCAGCCTCTCGCGCTGGGTGCGGACGAGGCGCGCGCGGCCTGCCTGAAGAGCCGGCGAGCGATGGCGCTGGGCGTCGGCTGCGATCTGCAGGGGCAGCATGGCCTCATAGGCGAGAGCTCGCCGTTCGATGAGGATATCCAGCGCCGCACGCCAGTCGTCCGCCACGATCGGCCCGTCGAGCAGAGGCTGGATCTCGGCGCCCAGAACCTCCTGCATGCCGCGGTAGACGCCGTCCATGTCTTCGAACAGGCGGAACACGGTGCGCAGGCCAACGCCGGCCCGCGTGGCGACCGACTCGGCGGACGGCAGCGCATTGCCTTCACGGACCAGCGCGATCATCGCCTCGACAATGCGCAAACGGCTGGTCTCCGACCGCAGGCGGCGGCCATCAACGGCGGGTTCGGACTTGGCGAGGGTCGGGGTGGACATCAGGTCAGGCCTACCATCCTCGTCATCCCGCGCAAGCCGTCAGGCCTTCGGCCGCGGCCGGCCATACTCCCAGGCGACGGCCAGGGTCAGGACGATGGCTGAGCCGATGATGCCCTTCGCGCCCGGATAGCCGGTCCCCACCGACTTGGAGACGAAGGCGATGAACAGGCCGAGCAGCGCCCGCAGGCACTCCACGGCCATCAGGGGCGCGGCGAAGCTGCGGAAACGGCCGACGACCAGCAGGTCGACGATCCCGGACCCGATCTGGCCGACACCGATCATGGCCAGCAGAAAGACGATGACCGGTCCGCCTTGCGACAGGTCGAAGTGGGCGATGGACCCGGCGCCGCTGTCCGGCGCAAAGGCGTGGATCGACCCGCGGCCGAGGTTGATCAGACCCAGGAGCACCAGCAGCCCGAGCGTGATTCGTGACGGCGCCCGGCCGCCCATCAGCCGGTCATTTCCGTGCACTGAATCAGCAACTGCCCGGCCAGGCCCGCCTTGCGGTGGCGGCCGATCTCCTGGACCTCCGGCGAGGTTGCGATAGCCACGAAAGCCGCGCGGCTCGGGTATTCCATGATAGCCACAGCGTCCCAAAGCTCGCCGACCTCGCCGATGACCAGCGCGTCGACCTTGCTGGAGAAACGCAGCCGGCCACCCCTGGCGAGCACCAGTGGCGCCATCACCCTGGCATAGCGGTCATAGGCTTCGCGGCCGGTCATCGCCGGCTCGCCGGGCTCGTCGTACTCGGCCATGTCGCGAAACTTGAGCAGGTTGACCATCGAGATGGGCTTGTCCCCGCCCATACCCAGCAGAGCCTGCAGCTGTTCACCCTTGGGCAGGACGGCGTTTTCAACGTTCATCAGCGGGTCTCCGATATGAAGGCATGAATCAGGGCGGCGATTTCGGCCGGCTTGTCTTCCTGCAGGAAGTGGCCGCCGCCCTCGATGATGGTGTGCTTCTGTCCCCTGGCGCCGGGCACCCGCTCCTGGAACGCCCGGTCGCCGCCCTTGGACACGGGGTCGCCGTCGCTGAAGGCGGTCAGCCAGGGCTTGTCGAAGGTCTCCAGAACCTTCCAGGCGGCGATGTTCTCGGCCACAGACGGGTGCTCCGGGGTCACCGGCACGAAGGTCGGAAACACGCGCGCGGCCGCCTTGTAGGATTCGTCCGGATACGGCGCGTCATAGGCGGCGATCTCCTCGGGGCTGAGGTCACGCAGGCTGCCCATATTGACGATCATCCCGGCCGGGAACACCGGCATGGTCTGGCTCATCGTCAGCCAGGCCTTGAAGCCGTCGGTCATACCCGAGCCGGTCGGCATGCCGGTGTTGGCCACGATCACCCGGGCGAAGCGCTCGGGAAAGGCCGCGACCAGCCGCAGGCCGATCAAACCGCCCCAGTCCTGGCAGAACAGGGTGATGTCCTTCAGGTCGAGCGCGAGCAGCCAGGCGCTCATCCAGGCGACATGCTTCTCGTAGCTGTAGTCCGTCTTTTCGGTCGGCTTGTCCGAGCGGCCGAAGCCGACCAGGTCGGGCGCGACGACGCGGTGCTCGCCGATCAGCGGCGCGATGATCCCTCGGTACAGATAGGACCAGGACGGCTCGCCATGCATCAGCAGCACCGGCGCGGCGTCACGGGGGCCCTCGTCGATGTAGCCGATGCGCAGATCAGTTCCCGAGGCGTCGCGGATGGTCTCGTAGTGCGCCGCGAACGGAAAGTCCGGCAGGTTGGCGAAATGGTCGTCGTGGGTTCTCAGGACCTGCAAGTGGACTCTCCAGCGACCAATGAATGCCGGTTGACCGGCACGGAAACTAATGGCACAAACTATGCCAATATAATTCCGACAGGCAAGCGGAATTGGGGGGCGACATGAAACGGGTGCTGACCGGACTGCTGGTCCTGCTGCTGATCCTTGCCGGCGGCGCGTGTCTCGTCCGCGACAGGCTGACCCTGCGGATCATGGAACGCCGGCTGACTGCGGCCATGGCGACGCCGACCATCAACACCCTGCCCGACGGCCTGAACGTGATCGTCTGCGGCGCCGGCGGCCCGTTCCCCGACGGTGATCGCGGCGGCCCCTGCACGGTGGTCATTGCGGGCAAGCGGGAGTTCATCGTCGACACCGGCGAGGGCGCCGCCCGCACGCTCGGCCGTATGGGCCTGAACGGCGATTCGACGGTCCTGCTGACCCACTTCCATTCCGACCACATCGACGGCCTGGGCAACGTCGCCCTGCAGCGCTGGGGTGGCGGCAGCCTGACCACGCCGCTGCAGCTCTATGGCCCGCCCGGGGTCGAGCGTGTGGCCGCCGGATTCGTCGAGGCCTATGCCCTCGACACGACCTACCGCACTGCCCACCACGGCCCGACAGTCATGCCGCCGGCCGGCAGCGGCATCGTCGCCCATGCCTTCGCCTTCGCCGAAGGCCAGGACTCGGTGGTGGTCCTCGACGAGGACGGCGTGAAGATCACCGCCTTCAAGGTCAACCACGGCCCGGTCGAGCCGGCCGTCGGTTACCGCTTCGACTACAAGGGTCGCAGCGTCGTGATCAGCGGCGACACCGCGCCCTCGCCTGTGGTCGCCAAATACGCCAAAGGGGCCGACCTGCTGGTCCACGAGGCGCTGTCGCCGACGCTGGTCAACCTCATCCGCGACTCCTCGCTCAAGGCGGGGCTGACCAATCGCGCCCGGATCATGCACGACATCCAGAACTACCACACCAGCCCCCACGATGCGGCCGGGATGGCCAAATCGGCCGGCGTCAGGGCGCTGCTGCTCAACCATATCGTCCCGCCGCTGCCGCTGCGCGCGCTGGAAGGCCCCTTCCTCGGCGACGCCCGCCAGGTGTTCAACGGCCCGCTGTGGATCGCCCGCGACGGCGATCTGATCAGCCTGCCCGCCGGATCGACCGACGTGACCCACAAACGCCTGCTGCCCTGACCGGAGCCTGACCCATGAACCGCAAACTCACCTGGACCCTCGGCGTCATCGCCGTCGTGGTGGTGGCCGGCGTTCTCGCCTTCCAGCACTTCTGGATCTACATCCCCGGCGTCGTCGGGCGGATCAAGAACCCGATCCAGCCCTATCATGAGGTGACCTGGGGCGCAGGCTCTGCCCCGGCCCTGGCGCCCGGCGCCAAGCGGCCGCCGAACGTCATCCTCATTGTCGCCGACGACCTCGGCATCAACGATCTGCAGTCGACGGGCCAGGGCGTCGCCAACGGCGCGGTCGCGACACCCAACATCGACTCCCTCGCCAGGGACGGCGTGAAGTTCACCAACGGCTACGCCGGCAACGCGACCTGCTCGCCCTCGCGCGCCGCAATGATGACCGGCCGCTACCCGATCCGCTTCGGCTTCGAGTTCACCTCCGTGCCGGTGGCCTTCGCCCGCAACATCCAGCGGATGGGCGGCCACGGAGCCAACGGGGTCAAGCCGATCTTCTACGAAGACCGCGTCGCGGCGATGCCCCCGGTCGAGGATCTGGGCGTGCCGGCCAGCGAAGTGACGCTGGCCGAAACGATGAAGTCAGCCGGCTATCGCACCCTGCATATCGGCAAGTGGCATCTGGGCGAGGCTAAGGGCCTGCGGCCCGAGGACCAGGGCTTCGACGACACGCTCGGCTTCTACGCCGGCGGCGGCATGTTCATGGAGGCCAACGACCCGAACGTCGTGAACTCCAAACAGGACTTCGACCCGATCGACAAGTTCCTCTGGGCCAACCTGCCCTGGTCGGTGCGTTTCGACGGCAGCAAGCCGTTCCACCCCGATCGCTACCTGACCGACTATTTCGGCGATGAGGCCGTACGGGCCATCCAGGCCAACAAGGACCGGCCGTTCTTCATGTACCTGGCGTTCAACGCCCCCCACACGCCGCTGCAGGCGCTGAAGTCGGACTACGAGGCCCTGTCGTCGATCCAGGACCACCGCCTGCGTGTTTACGCGGCGATGATCCGGGCGCTGGACCGCAACGTCGGCAAGGTGCTGGCCGAGCTCAAGGCGCAGGGCCTCGAAGGCGACACCATCGTCATCTTCACCAGCGACAACGGCGGAGCGAACTACATCGGCCTGCCGGACATCAACAAACCCTACCGTGGCTTCAAGGCGACCTTCTTCGAGGGTGGCGTGCGGGTGCCGATGTTCATGCGCTGGCCGGGCCAGATCCAGCCGGGATCGACCTCGCCGGTGCGGGCCATGCACTTCGACATTTTTGCCACTGCGGCGGCGGCGGCCCAGGCTGCCCCGGCCAAACCCGGCGTGCTCGACGGCATCGACCTGATGACCCTGGCCAGCGGCAAGGCCCCCGAACGGCCCCTGTTCTTCCGCTCGGGTCACTATCGCACGGTGATCAACGGCGAATGGAAGCTGCAGCTGTCCGAGCGTCCGAAGAAGACCTGGCTGTTCAACATCAAGAGCGACCCGACCGAGCAGATCAATGTCGCGACGGCCAATCCGGCCGTGGTGGCCCAGCTGACGGCGCTGCTCGATGGTCAGGATCGCCGCGCGGCCCGGCCGATCTGGCCGGCGCTGATCGAAGGCCCGATCTGGATCGACAAGCCGGTCGACGGCAAGCCGGTGCCGAAGGGCGCGGAATACGTGATGTGGGCAAACTAGCGCGGCTTGGGGACAGACACCCTAAGGTGTCTGTCCCTGTCGCAGCGCATGCAGGGCGATCCCGGCCGCGACCGCGACATTGAGCGAGTCGAAGCCGGGGGCCATCGGGATCGAGACAGTGCGACAGCGGGCCAGGGTTGCGTCCGGCAACCCCGGCCCCTCCGCGCCCAACAACAGGGCCGGCCGGTTGATCGCCGGCAGGTCAGCCAGGGCCGTTTCGCCGGCCGGGCTCAGCGCCACCGGTGTGAATCCGCGCCGCGCCAACAGGTCGATCAGGTCTTCCCCCTCTCCCAGCCGCGCATAGGGCACGCGCAGCACGCCCCCGACCGACACGCGGATGGCTTTGCGATACAGCGGATCGCAGCAGGTCGGGTCGAGCAGCACGGCGTCGACCCCGAACCCGGCCGCGTTGCGGAACAGCCCGCCCATGTTGTCGTGGTTGGAGATGCCGACCAGCGCCAGCACCAACGCTCTCTCCGGCAGCCCGGCCAGCAGGTCCTCCGCTGTCATCGGCGCCGCCCGCTCGGCCAGCGCCAGAATGCCCCGATGGAGTTCGAAACCCACAATGCCGTCCAGCACCGGCTGGCTGGCCAAATAGACGGGCACGTGGTCTGCGAGCGTATCGAGGATCGGCGCCAGCTTCTCGAGCCGCTTGGCCGCAATCAGCACCGACAGCGGCCGGAAGCGCTGCTGCCCGGCCAGCACCCGCAGAACGGTCTCGCCCTCGGCGATGAACCGCCCCTGCCGCCCGACCAGGTCCCGCTCGCGGATGTCGCGATAGGGCTTAAGCCGGGGGTCAGCGGGATCGTCGATGGGGATGATCGTCGGCACGGGGCCTTGTGTCAGAAGCTCTTGGGCATGCCCAGCACGTGGGTGCCGACATGGCTGAGGATCAGGTTGGTGCTGATCGGGGCGACCTGGTAGAGCCGCGTCTCGCGGAACTTGCGTTCGATGTCGTACTCCTCGGCGAAGCCGAAGCCGCCGTGGGTCTGCAGGCACATGTCGGCGGCGAACCAACTGGCCTCGGAGGCGACCAGCTTGGCCATATTGGCCTCTGTCCCGCAGGGCTCGCCGGCCTCGAACAGGGCCGCGGCGTGGTCGACCATCAGGCTGGCTGAGGTCATCTGCACATAGGCCCTGGCGAGGGGAAACTGGACACCCTGGTTCTC
>JBKJII010000369.1:0-2163 GCA_046598505.1 Caulobacter sp.
TCCCGATCGACAGGCCATTTCAGCCAGTCCAGGCCTTACTGTCCCTCGGCGTGTTTCTGGCCGTGGTCGCGCTGGCGGCCCTCGGCGTGGCTCCGATCGCCGCGTCCGCCTTTTCGGGCGCTGTCCTGCTGGTTCTCCTGCGGGTGATCAGCGTGGAGGACGCCTATCGCGGCCTGCGACCCGAGATCCTGCTGCTGATCGCGGGGATGGTCGTCATCGGCCTGTCCCTGGAAGTGACAGGGCTGGCCTCAGCGACCACGGACGCCATGGTTGGCATGGTGCGCGCCCTCGGACCGCTGACCGCCATGGCGATCCTCTACGGCGGCACCCTGATGTTGACCGAAATCTTGTCCAACGCGGCGGTCGCGGTGCTACTGACGCCGGTCGCCGTCGCGCTTGCCGAAAGCCTTGGCGTAAATCCCCGACCCTTCCTGGTGGCGGTGATGATGGCGGCGAGCGCGGCATTCGCCACGCCATTCGGCTACCAGACCAACGTTCTGGTCTACCAGCTCGGCAACTACAGCTACCTCGATTTCGTCAGAATCGGCGCGCCTTTGAACCTGATCACCTGGGGGGTCGGGGTGGTGGTCATCCCGCTATTCTTCCCGTTCTGACTGGCTGCCCTTTCCGCGACCTACCCCGCTATCTCCTTCGCCACCACCGTGAAGCCCACCAGGTCCGCGCGGCCAAAGGTGTTGGCGATGGCCACGTCGGTGGCGTCGCGGCCGCGGGCGATCAGGGTCCGGCCGATGCGCGGAATATTGTTGCGGGCGTCGAAGGTGTACCAGCGGTCGCCCAGCCAGACTTCCATCCAGGCGGCGAAGTCCATGACCCCGACCTTGGGCACGCCGATATCGCCGATGTAGCCGGTGCAGTAGCGGGCCGGGATGTTCATGCAGCGGCAGAAGGCGATGGCCAGGTGGGCGTAGTCGCGGCAGACGCCCCGCCCCTCTTCCCAGGCCTCGTAGGCGCCCTTGGTCGGACGCGCATGCTCGTAGCCGAAGGTGATGTGGTTGTGGACATAGTCGCAGATCGCCTGCACTCGCGCCCAGCCCAGCGGCGTCCCGCCGAACAGCCCCCAGGCGATGTCGCTCAGCCGGTCGGTCTCGCAATAGCGACTGCCCAGCAGATAGACGAGCGTCTCGTCCGGCAGGTTGTGGGCGGCGATCTGGATCGCCTCCGGCGCGAAGTCATCGACCAGACCAGTGTCGCGGATCACGAAGTCCGACGCGAGCACGAAGCGGCCGGCCGGGGCCAGGACGCGGCTGACGATGTTGCCGAATCCGTCGAGGTACTGGCGAACATCAACCACAGGATCGGTGCGCAGCCAGTCAGACGTTTCCAGATCGTCGCGGCGGGACGGATGTACGCTGAGGGTCAGCAACATCGGAACCGGCTCGGGGCAGTCGTAGATCACCTCAAAGCCGGTCTGGATGCGCATCGGGGGTCCGTTCTTCAGCTAACCGGCCATGCCAACGGACCAAGACGGCGAAAGTTGCCCGGCGATATCAAAATCCGGCCGAACGTCGACCTCGACGTCCATGCCCAGGAAGTCCTTGGCCAGACCCGACCAGGCGCCGTGAAGCGGCACGGCCTGGCGTGGATCGCGGGCGATGGCCACCCGCACCAGATCGGCATTGCCGACGATGCCGTTGGTCGGATCGAACTCGACCCAGCCGCAGGCCGGCAGGAACACCCGCACCCAGGCATGGGTATGGCCACCGCCGACCCGGCCCCGCCCTTCAGGATTGAAGTGAGGGCTGTAGATATAGCCTGAAACGAACCGCGCGGCGAGGCCGAGACTGCGCACCGCGTCGATCATCAGCACCGCAAAGTCGCGGCAACTGCCCGTGCCCAGCGCAAGGGTCTGGAGTGGCGTCTGCGCGCCGCCCTGCAGGCGGGTGTTATAGCGGAAGTCGGCGTAGATCGCCTGGGTCATCTCGCTGAGCAGGCCCTGAAGCCGCGTCTTGCCGACGGGTTTGACGAACCGGCGGGCCCAGGCGGCGACAAGGCCTTCAGGATCATTGTGCGGCCGCTCCAGCGACGACAGCAGGTCCGGCAGGTCGTCGGGGCTGTAGTCGAACGGCATGGCGCCGGAATAGACCTCGATCTCGCCGTCCGGATCGGCAAAGGCCGGCAGCGGCGTGTGCTCCAGCCGCACCC
>JBKJII010000216.1:0-13362 GCA_046598505.1 Caulobacter sp.
CCCAAAGCCGCTCTAGCCCGGCTCTGAGAAGCACTGCCCCCATGACCGTCAGGGTCCGTTTCGCGCCGTCGCCCACCGGACGGCTGCATGTCGGCAACATTCGCACCGGCCTGATCAACTGGCTGTTCGCCCGCTCACAGGGCGGCCAGTTGGTGCTGCGCATCGACGACACCGACCTGGAGCGGTCGACGAAGGAATACGAGCAGGGGATCGAGACCGACCTTGCCTGGCTGGGCATGGCCTGGGACGAGAAGCACAGCCAGTCGGCGCGCTTTCCGCTCTACCGCGAGGCCATGGAGCGCCTGAAGGCGGCCGGCCGCCTGTATCCCTGCTACGAGACCGGCGAAGAGCTCGACCGCCGTCGCAAGGTGCAACTCTCCCGCGGCCAGCCGCCGGTTTACGACCGCGCGGCGCTGAAGCTGACGGAGGCCGAGCGCACGGCGCTGGAGGCCGAAGGCCGCCGGCCGCACTGGCGTTTCCGCCTCGAGGGCAAGCGGGTGAAGTGGGATGACCTGGCCCGCGGCGCCTGTGAGGTCGACACCGCCTCGATGTCGGATCCGGTGCTGATCCGCGAGGACGGCGCCTTCCTCTACACGCTGCCGTCCGTCGTCGACGACATCGACATGGCCATCACTCACGTGATCCGCGGTGAGGACCACGTCACCAACACCGGCGCGCAGATCGAGATCTTCGAGGCCCTGGGCGCGAAGTCCCCGCAGTTCGCCCACACCACGCTGCTGGTCGGGGCGGACGGCGAGGGCCTGTCCAAGCGACTGGGCTCGCTGTCGATCCTGGAACTGCGCGAAGGCGGCTACGAGCCGCTGGCCATCGTCTCGCACCTGGCGCGCATCGGCACCTCCGATCCGCTGGAGCCGGGCGAAAGCATCGACAGCCTCGCCGCGGCCTTCACCTTCGGCAAGATGGCCCGCCATCCGGGCCGCTATGATCCGGCGGACCTGGCGCGGCTGAACGCGGCGGTGCTGCACGCCATGAGCTATGCCGAGGCCCAGCCCCGGCTGGCCGACCTTGGCGCCGATCTGGGCGAGGCGTTCTGGCTGGCCATCCGCTCGAACCTTGGCCTGTTTTCCGGGGTCTCGAACTGGGCGCGGGTGGTCAACGGCGCGGTCAACCCGCTGATCGCCGAAGAGGACCGCCCGGTCGTCGCGGCGGCGGCCGAGTTGCTGCCGACGATGCTCGACGGCGACAGCTGGAGCGCCTGGACGACGGCGGTCAAGGAACAGACCGGAGCCAAGGGCCGCGGACTGTTCGCGCCCCTGCGCCGGGCCCTGACAGGTCTGGATCATGGGCCGGAAATGGCGCCGCTGCTGCCGCTGATCGGTCACGACAAGGCGGCCCGCCGGCTGACCGGCGAGACCGCCTGAAGGCTTTAGTGGGCGTTGCAGGTTGCCAGGGCTGCGGCAGTCAGGCTTTCGCCGCGGTAGCCGAAGCCGGTGATTTCGCCCAGTTCGGCCGACAGCTTCTTGCAGGACTGGTCGGCGAGCGACGGCTTGACCCGTTCCGCACGGCAGACGTCGACCTTGCAGGTCCAGACCGTGCCATCGACCAGAATGTGGCCGGTGGAGGTCTTGGCTTTGAGGGTCAGCCAACCGGACTGAACGGGGCCGGCGGCGATAGCCGAGCCGGCAAGGCAGGCGGTCACGACCGCCCCGAGCACGAGCGTGCGCATGGTAGATTCTCCTGTCCCCGCGTCGAGGGGAGTCGACGCTGACGGAACGGTGAGTTTCTTTTAGAAACTATGTCAAGCCCGTGATCGAGGCTTTGGGCGGGCGACCGCTCTGGTCGGCGTGCATCGCCAGAACAGCGGGCACGAGTGCCTCGACCGTGTCCACCGACCGCCAGGAGTCGGCGAACTCCGGGGGTGAGAGCTTTTCGCGGATGGTGTGGTGAAACAGCTCGAACAGCGGGTCCCAGAAGCCGCGCGGGTTGTAGAACACCACCGGTTTGGCGTGCAGGCCGAGACGCTGCCAGGAGAGCAGCTCGACGATCTCTTCCAGCGTGCCGATGCCGCCGGGCAGGACGGCGAAGGCGTCGGACCGGTCGAACATCATCATCTTCCGTTCGTGCATCGAGGTGACGACAATCGTCTCGACGTCGTCGAACGGCCGCTCGCGGCCCTGCAGGAAGTCGGGGATGATCCCAAGCACCCGACCCTTGGCGTCATGCGCGCCGCGAGCGCTGGCGCCCATCAGGCCCACGCCGCCACCGCCGTAGACAAACTTCAGCCCTGCGGCGGCGATTTCCGCGCCGATAGCGTAGGCCGAAATCAGGAATTGCGGGTCCGCATCGTTGGACGATCCACAGTAGACGCAGATCGAATCCACACTGGCGGGCGGGCTGGGCATCGCCTGAAGGCTCCGGGGATGAAAAAGGCGCGCTTGCGGGCGCGCCGTGGGACTATCATCTGCATGATCGGGTTTTGAGGGCAGGGTTGCAAGCGTGGTGTCGGTTCGGTTGAGCGTCCTGGCGGGTCTGCTGCCCCTGTTGCTCGTTGGCGCCTGTGGCGACGGCGTTCGGCCGGTGTGGGGCGGCGACGGCCAGAAGGCGGCGCCGGTCCCTGGCTACCTCGCGCCGCCCCAGGTGCTGGCCGCCAAGGCCGGCCGGGGCGGCATCGCCCTTGCCGGCACGGCCGCGCCCGGCGCCCGGGTCCGGCTGGCCGAGCCGACCGGCGAGGTGGTCTACGCCACCGCGGACGCTCGCGGGCGCTGGACCCTCATCGAGCCGCTCGCGCCGGGCCTGCGCCTGTTCGGGGTCGCCATGACGGTCAACGGCCGGTCGGTGCAGGCCGAGGGCTACCTGGCGGTGACGCCGGACGGCCGATTCGCCCAGTTGCGGGCCGGAGCGGGCGCCGAGGTCGCGGCGCCGCCGTCGCGGCGTCCCCTCATCCTGGCGCTCGACTTCGACAGGGACGGCGCGGCGATGGTCTCCGGCGTCGGCACGGTGAACGCCGAAATCGGCCTGCGCCTCGACCGCACCGCAGCCGGCGGCACGACCATCGACCACCTGGGCCGGTTCAGCTTTGCCCTCAGCCGACCGATGTCCTCGACGACCCACGAGCTGGAAATCTCCGGCGAGGGCGGCGAGCATGTGGTGGTCATCGCCACGGGCCGCCCGTCAGTCGCCTCCCGCGCCTTTCAGGCGTCCCGCCTGTCCAATGCCTGGCGCATTGACTGGATGACGCCGGGCGGCGGCGCCCAGACGACGCTTCTGATCGATCCGCCCGTGGCGGCGCACTGATGCGGACCCCGTCCGCGCGCAGCCGCCGCTCCCCTCCGATCGAAGCCGCCGCGCCGGAGCCCCGCGCCCGGCCGCTGACGGCCCTCAAGGATCTGGCCGGCCTGGTGCTGCGGTCGAAGGCGCCGGGCCTGACCTGGCGGCTGAGCACCGCGCTGGCCCTGACCCTGGCAGGCAAGATCGCCGGGGTGACCGCGCCCTTGCTGCTCGGCGCGGCGGTCAACAAGCTGTCCGCCGGCCAGAACGCGGGCGTCCAGGTCGGCGCGGCCTTCGGCGGCATGGCGCTGGGCTGGGCCCTGATCCGCTTCCTCGCCGCCGCCGCACCGCAGATGCGCGACGCCATCGTCACGCCCGTGGCCCAGGCGGCGCAGGCCCGCGCGGCTTCGGAAACCTTCGCCCACGCGCTGGCCCTGTCGATGGACTTCCACCAGAGCAAGCGCACCGGTTCCCTGTCGCGGGTCATTGACCGGGGCGCCCGGTCGATGGACTTCCTGCTGCGGGCGCTGGTGTTCAATCTGGCCCCGACGGTCGTCGAGCTGTTCATCGCCGCCGGCGTGCTGGCGGGGAAGTATGACTGGCGCTTCGCCGCCGTCGCGGTGGCCACCGTGGTGGTCTACGTCGTCCTGACCTTCTCGGTGTCCGACTGGCGTATCGCCCATCGGCGGGCCCTCAATGAAGCCGATCAGGAAGCCGCCGGCCGGGCCGTGGACGCCCTGATCAACTACGAGACGGTCAAGACCTTCGGGGCCGAGGCGAGGGCCGTGGCCAACTATGACGTGGCGCTGGGCCACTACGCCGCCGCCCAGGTCAAGGCGACCAACTCCCTGACGCTGCTCAATGCGATCCAGTCGGCGATCATGAGCCTGGGTCTGGCCCTGATGGCGGTGATGGCCGGGTTCGAGGCGTCCGAGGGCAAGATGGGTCCCGGCGACGTGACAGCCGCCGTACTGATCATGATCAACCTCTACGGCCCGCTCAATATCCTGGGCTTCGCCTATCGCGAAATCCGACAATCTTTCATAGATATGGAAGCAATGCTTGATCTCCGGCGCCAAGCGCCCGACGTGGCTGAAGCGACCGATGCGCGGGCGCTTCCGGCCGCGCCGGCGGGGCAGGGCGGGGCGGTGCGGTTCGACGCGGTGTCCTTCCGCCACGGCGCGCGCTCAGAAGGGATCAGCGAGGTCAGTTTCCGCGCTGCGCCCGGGACGACGGTGGCTTTGGTCGGGCCGTCCGGGGCCGGCAAGACGACCCTGGTGCGGCTGGCCCTGCGGCTGATCGATCCGCAATCCGGCGCGGTCAGCATCGACGGTGTTGATCTGCGCAACCTGAAGATGGCGGCGCTGCGCAGGGCAGTGGCGCTGGTGCCGCAAGACGTGGCGCTGTTCAACGACACGCTGGAAGCCAACATCGCCTTCGGACGGCCCGACGCCACGCCGCAAGAGGTCGTGGCCGCCGCCGCCGCCGCCGAGCTGTCGACGTTCATCGAGGGGTTGCCCGAGGGCATGGAGACCAAGGTCGGCGAACGGGGCCTGAAGTTGTCTGGCGGCGAGCGCCAGCGCGTGGGTCTGGCCCGGGCGCTGCTGGCCGATCCGCGGGTGCTGATCCTCGATGAGGCGACGAGCGCCCTCGACTCCCGCACCGAGGCGGCGATCCAGGACACCCTGCGCCGCGCGCGCAAGGGCCGCACGACGCTGGTCGTCGCCCACCGCCTGTCGACCATCGCTGACGCTGACGAGATCCTGGTGCTCAAGAAGGGCCGGATCGTCGAGCGCGGCGGGCACGAGGCGCTGCTGGCGGCGGGCGGCGAGTACGCGACCCTGTGGAAGCGCCAGACGCGGGGGCGGTAGCGCCCGCCACCCGATGCCTGACTGTTGTCCCGGACGCCCTTCAGGGCGATCCGGGACCCAGACTGTTCGCTCAAGACCGGGCGCAGGTTCTCCACACTGCGCGCCGGGGCCGGGATGACCGTGTTGTTGTCAGACCCCGTGAACCGGCCCTTCGTAGGCCTCATAGTCTGCGTCAGCGACCTGCGCTTCCTCATTGACCCGCTGTCGGTCGGCCCAGGCCTGCTTGCCGCGGAGGGCCAGCCAGACGTTGCGGAACCGGCGGGCCAGGGTCTTGGGCGCGGCCAGGGCGGCTGGCGTCAGGAACAGGGTCAGCAGGGTGGCAAAGCTCAGGCCCCAGACCACGGCGGAGGACAGCTGAACCCACCACTCCGAGCCCGGCGATTTGTACTCGATGTCGCCGAGGCGGAAGTTGGGGTGGATCTGGAACATCAGGGGCAGCAGTCCGACCACCGTCACCAGGGTCGTCAGCATCACCGGTCGGAAGCGTTGCACCGCCGCCCGCATGGCGGCGACGTCGGCGTCAAAGCCCTGTCGCCTGAGCTGGTAGTAGGTGTCGACCAGCACGATGTTGTGGCCGACGACGACCCCGAAGAGGGCGATGATCCCGGTCCCCATCATGATGATCGAGATGTAGTCAAAGGTGTGCAGCAGATTGATCTGCACCCCCAGGAACACCCCGATAGTCGAGATGACTACCGCTGATAGCGTGACTAGTACGCCGTAAAAGCTGTTGAACTGCCAGAGCAGGATCACGCCCATCATGAAGATGGTAGCCAGGCCCGCGACCATGAAGAAGACGCCGGCCTTCTGGGCCTCCTCATCGGCGCCCCGGAACTTCCAGCGCACAGAGGACGCGATCGGCGCCTTCTCCAGCCAGGGCCGGAGTTGTTCGATCTTCTGGTTGGCAGCGACCCCGTCGACGGTGTTGGCCTTGATGATCACCAGTCGTTGGGCGTCGCGGCGCTGAATCGAGGTCACCTGCTGCGCCGGAGTCTGGCGAACGAAATAGCTGGCTGGAATCGGACCCTGGGCTGTGGTGATCTTCAGACGGTCAAAGGCCGACATATTGCGGGCTTCCGGCTTGAAGCGGACGCGGATGTCCAGCTCGTCTTCGGCGTCGTCGGGGCGGAAACGACCGACGAGGATGCCGTTGGTCACGAACTGGATGGCTTGGCCGACCTGCAGAACGTCCACGCCGTACCGACCGGCCGCGACCCGGTCGACGGTCAGGTTCCATTCGATGCCGGGTGAGGCGCGGGTGTCCTCCTGCTCGATGAGCTGGGTGTCGAGGGCCAGGTGAGCCTTGATCATGTCCGCAGCCGCGTTCAGCGCAGCGGGATCCGAGCCGCGCAGCTCGACCTGGATGTCCTTGCCCTGCGGCGGGCCACCCTGCGGCAGCTGCACTTCGGTCAGGACACCCGGCACGTCGGCGACGCGCTTGCGGATATCGTCGACGATCTGCTGGCCGCGAATCCCGAGCTCGTGACGGGCTTCGAAGTCGACGAACTGGATGCGCAGGCGCCCGACGGTGTCGTTGGGGGGACCGCCGAAGCCGAAGCCGTCGAACTGCCCCGCCGAGGCGTAGATCGACTCCATACCCTTGAGGCCCACGAGCCGCGCCTCGACCTGCTGCACCAGGGCGTTGGCCGCCTGGGTCGACAGGTTGCCGCGCGCCTTCACATAGACCGTGGCCCATTCGGGATCCTGGTCGAGGAAGAACTCTGTGCGGTGCGGCGTCTTGGAGAACCACATGAAGATCGAGACGATCACGACCAGAGCGATAAGCGTCACCCGGCCGGGGTGATGGCCGGCGGACCACAGGGCCCGGGCGTACCAGCCCATGAAGCCTTCCATCTTGCGCGGGTCGCCGTGCTCGGACTTGCGGATCTCTGCCAGGTGAGCCTCGTCGACACCGGTCTTGCGACCGAAGATCGAGCCCAGCGCCGGCGTGAAGATCAACGCGACGAAGATCGACGCGCCGAGCACCATGAACAGGGTGATCGGCAGATAGCTCATGAACTTCCCGGCGATCGAGTTCCAGAACATGAACGGGATGAAGGCGCAGAGCGTCGTCAGCGTGCCGTTGACCACGGGCCAGAACATGCGCTTGCCGGCGGCGGCGAAGGCTTCGGCCTTGGGTAGCCCCTCAGCCTGCTTTCGGTCCGCGTACTCGACGATGACGATGCCCCCGTCGACCAATATCCCGACGGCCAGGATCAGGCCGAACATGACCATCTGGTTCAGGGTGATGCCGAACGCCTGCAGCAGCAGGAAGGCGATCATGAAGCAGAGCGGGATGGCCAGGCCGACCATGATGCCCTGGCGCAATCCCAGGCTGGCGATGATGATCACCATGACCAGCAGGGTCGCCGTGATCAGGCCGGACTCAAGCACGACCAGGCCGCGGTTGATGAACTCGCTTTCGTCGTAGGTGAAGTCGACCTTGATGGTCGGTGGCCAGCGCTTCGACTCCTCCATCACGACCTTGCGGACTTCGGCCACCGTATCCAGCACGTTGGCCCCTGAGCGCTTGACCACGTCGATGGCGAAGGCCGGTTGCCCATTGAACCGGGTGATCCGGGTTGGCTCCTTGAAGGTGCGCCGCACCTCTCCGATGTCGCCGACCGTGATCAGGCGGTCGCCGTTCTTCTTGATCGGAAGGGCGAGGATGTCTTCGGGCCTTTCGATGACACCCGGGACCTTGACCGCAAACTTGCCGCCCTGGGTCTGCAGATTGCCGGCCGGAACCAGCTGGTTATTGCGCCCGATGACCGCGGCAAGTTCGCCGGCGGTGACATTGGCCGCTTCCATACGGATGGGGTCGATGGTGACCTCGAGCATCTCCTCGCGGCCGCCGCCCAGGTCCGTGCGCAGCACGCCCTCCAGGCTTTCGATCCGGTCCTGGAGCTCGCGTGCCGTCTGGTACAGGCTGCGCTCGGGCGCAGCGCCCGACAGCATGATGCCCAGCACAGGATCGTCGTTGACGTTGTTTTCCTGAATGATTGCTTCTTCGGCGTCGGGCGGAAACCGGCCGCGGGCCAGGTCCACCTTGGCGCGGACGTCCTGCAGGACCTTGTCCTTGTCGAAGTTGACCTCGAACTCCAGCACCACGGTCGCGGCGTTCTGCTGGGCGACGGCGTTCATTTCCTTCAGCCCCTCGAGGGACTGAAGTTCGCGCTCCAGCGGACGCACGAGCAGGCGCTCGGAGTCCTCCGGGCTCACGCCGGGGTAGGGCACCGTGATGGCGATGAAGGGCACGGGGATGTTCGGGTTCGATTCCCGAGGCAGACCCATGTAGGCAAACAGGCCGAATATCGACGCGATGGCGGCGATCCCGAGCACGACCTTGCGCCGCTTGATGGCGCCGTCGATCAGGGCTCCGATCATAATTCTAGTCTCCTGGTCCCGCGCCTAGCGCGAAGACACGCGAACCTTCTGGCCTTCAGACACGTAGGACTGACCGACAACGATGATCTGGGCGGGACCTCGCAGACCGGTGATCCAGATGCCTTCCGGCGTCTCGTCCTGGACCGTGACCGGTGCGAAGCCGACCCGGCCGTCCTGGCGGATGTAGCGGATGCCCTGGCGGCCGGCGGCGTCGAGCACCAGTGTGGCCGACGGCACCAGCATCGCCGGGCCCGTACCGACCGACACCTTGACGTCCGCCGACAGACCGGAGCGCGAGCGCCCGCCTGGATTGCGGGCCTCGATCTCAACCCGGTAGGTGCGGGTGGCGGCGTCCGCATTGCGGCCGACCGAGCGGACGCGGCCGCTGAGAACTTCGCCCGACACCAGCGTCGCCGTCGCCGGCGCGCCGGTTTTCAGGCTGCCGACCTCGGCTTCCGACACGTCGGCGATGATCACCAGCGGATCCAGCTGGATCATGGTGCCGCAGGCGCCGCCCGGGGCCAGGAAGGTGCCGACTTCGGCCTCACGGCTGTCAAACACGCCGGAGAACGGCGCGCGGATGTTGACCTGTCCCAGCAGAACCTCGGCCTGACGCACGGCGGCGCTGGCGGCGTCGAGGTTGGCCTGGTCCTGAAGGACCTGCGTTTGGGAGCGATAGCCCTGGGCGGCGAGCCGCTCGGAGGCTTCCCGCTGCAGTTGGCGCGACTTCAGATTGGCGCGCGCCTGATCAACGGACGCCTGACGCGCATCGACGGACAGGCGACAGAGGATCGTCCCCTTGGGAACGAACGAGCCTTCGCGCGCCGGGGTCGAGGCGACCGGGCCGGCGGTTTCGGACCGCACGATGACGGTCTTGTTGGCGTCCGTGCGGCCACGCACCGAGACGGTGTAGGGGCGCATGACCTCGGCGATGACGGCGACCTTGACCAGCGGATCTTCCGCCTTGGCAGCCGTCGCGCTGGCTTCTGTCTTCGGCTTCGGCGCCAGGGCGCGCAGCACGGTGCCGATCACGAAGAAGGCCAGCACAACACCGAGAATACTGCCGGCGATGAGGTAGGAGCGTTTGATTTGCATCTCTTATCCCGGGGGCGCAGCCGGGTGGCCGGGCGCGTGATGCGCGCCTCGTATCAGCCCCCGGAAGCAATCTGAACAGTGTTCGGTATCTCCACTTTGCGGTCTGTTCGCAAATGAAATTGCTGAAATGTTCCGTTTCGCGGACTGGTCAGCCGGGCGGGTGCGGCGGATAAGTCACCCCATGACGCCCAGCCTGGAACCCGCCGCCCTCGACGCCGACGATTCGCTCGGGCGGTTCCGGGAGCGTTTCGAACGACAGGCGGGGGTGATCTATCTGGCCGGCAATTCGCTGGGGCCGCTGCCCCGCGCCTCGGCGGAGCGTGTGGCCGCGATGGTTAGGTCTGAATGGGGCCAGAGCCTTGTGCGCGGCTGGAACACTCACGACTGGATCGGCGCGCCGACGCGGGTCGGCGGCAAGATCGCCGGCCTGGTCGGCGCGCGCGCGGACGAGGTGCTGGTCGCCGATTCGACCTCGGTGAACCTCTACAAGCTGGCCGTGGCGGCGATGCAGGCGCGCCCGGATCGCAAGGTCGTGCTCAGCGCGCCCGGCGACTTCCCGACGGATCTCTACATGCTCGAGGGCGCGGTTCGTACGCTGGGCGGCGACAGGCGGCTGGCGCTGGCCGAGGGTGAGGCGCTGGAGGCGGCGATCACCGATGACCTGGCCCTGCTGGTGCTGTGCCAGACCCACTATCGTTCGGGCGCCGTGCGCGACATGGCCGCCTTGACCGCAAAGGCCCAGGCCGTCGGCGCGCTGGTGCTCTGGGATCTCAGCCACAGCACCGGCGTGCTCGATGTCGACCTGAATGGCTGCAACGCCGACCTGGCCGTTGGATGCGGCTACAAGTATCTCAACGGCGGCCCCGGGGCGCCGGCCTTCCTCTATGTCGCGCGTCGGCATCAGGACGCGCTGGTCTCACCACTGTCCGGCTGGTTCGGCCATGCCCGGCCGTTCGCCTTCGAAGACGGCTACGACCCGGCCGCGGGCGTTGGCCGCTTCGCCTGCGGCACGCCGCCGATGCTCAGCCTCGCGGCGCTCGAGGGCGGTGTCGATCTGGCGCTGGAGGCGACTCCGGCCGCCGCAGCCGCCAAGGCCCGGGCGCTGGGCGCGCTGTTCATCACCCGTGTCGGCGACGTGCTGGAGCTGGAAAGCCCCGTCGAAGACGCCCGTCGCGGCGGCCATGTCGCCTTCCGCCACCCGGACGCCTACGCCATCGTCCAGTGCCTGATCGCGCGCGGCGTGATCGGCGACTACCGCGAGCCTGACACCATGCGGTTCGGCCTCTCGCCCCTGCCGCTGTCCTTCACCGATGTCGCCCGCGCCGCCGATCTGCTGGTGGAAGTGGTGCGCACGCGGGCCTATGACGATCCCGTTTTCCGCCAGCGATCCAGAGTCACCTGAGGCGCCGATGCAGTATCTCCACACCATGGTCCGGGTCCGCGACCTGGACGCCGCCCTGAGCTTCTATTGCGACAAGCTGGGCCTGGCCCAGGTGCGCCGCGTCGACGTCGAGGCCGGGCGGTTCACGCTGGTCTTCCTGGCCGCCCCGGACGATCTGGAGCGGGCAAGGGCCTCGCAAGCCCCGACCGTCGAGCTGACCTGGAACTGGGACGAAGAGGCCTATGACGGCGGCCGCAACTTCGGCCACCTGGCCTATGCGGTGGACGACATCTACGCCGCTTGCCAGCGGCTGATGGACGGCGGGGTGACGATCAACCGTCCGCCGCGCGACGGTCACATGGCCTTTATCCGCTCGCCGGACAACATCTCCATCGAGTTGCTGCAGAAGGGCCCGAACCTTGCGCCGGCCGAGCCCTGGGTCTCGATGCCCAACGTCGGAGTCTGGTGATGTCGCTCGGCGGTCGTATCGCGCTGGTTACCGGCGCCGCACAAGGCATAGGCCTGGCCTGCGCGCTGGAGCTGGCCCGCGAGGGCGCGGACGTGGCCCTGCTGGACCTCAACGCGGCGGGCGTGCAGGCCGCCGCTGACGCCATCGCCGCCGAGACCGGTCGCAGGACGCTGGCCATCGCCTGCAACGTCGCCGACGCGGAGGCGGCGCGGGCAGCTGTGGCCCGGGCGGGCGCCGAACTGGGCGTCATCGACATACTGGTCAACAACGCCGGCATCCTGAAGCCGGGCGATATCCTGACCACGACGCTGGAGGATTTCGACGCCGTGCTGGCGGTCAACGTCCGCGCCGTGTTCGTTATCGGCCAGGCCGTGGCCCAGGCGCTGGTCGCTGCCGGCAAGCCGGGGGCAATCATCAACATGAGCTCGGTCAACGCTGTACTCGCGATCCCCGGACAGGTCCCCTACGTGACCAGCAAGGGCGCGATCAACCAGCTGACCAAGACCATGGCGCTGGGGCTCGCCGAGCACGGCATCCGGGTCAACGCCATTGGCCCCGGCACCATCGCCACGGAGCTTCTCAAGGGCGTGTTCAAGGATGAGGCCGCCAAGCGCGGGGTCCTCGCCCGCACGCCACTCAAGCGCATCGGCGAGCCGCGCGAGATCGGCCGCGTGGCGGTGTTCCTGGCCGGCGACGACAGCAGCTACATGACCGGCCAGACGATCTACCCCGACGGCGGCCGCCTGGCGCTGAACTACACGGTGGCGGTTTAGGGGGACTGCTTCCGACGATAGCCGGTAGCTGTCCCCGAGCGGGCGTCAATTTCGGGGACAGCTACGCTTCGCGAAGCAGTCCCCTTGCTCACCGTTGCGGCTTCACCGCCAGCGGCAGGTTGTCGAACAGCGTCGGCGTTTCGCCGACCTTCGCCCCCTCGATCGACAGCATCTTGAGCTTGGTCTCCACCCCGCCCGGCGCCGAGAAGCCGCCTGGCTTGGCGTTCGCGCCGAGCACCCGGTGACAGGGCATGAGGATCGGAAAGGGGTTGCGGCCCATGGCCTCGCCCACCGCCCGGGCCGCCTCCCGAGGCTCGCCCATGGCCAGGGCGATCTCGCCGTAGGTCATGGTCTGGCCGGGCGGAATCCTGCGCGCCACGGCGTAGACCCGACGGTGAAAGGGCGGCACGGCGGCCATGTCGAGCGGCGCTTGCGACAGGTCCGGCTTGCCGCCGGCCATCAGCGCGACGACGTCAGCAATGACCGGCTCCAGCGCTGTCGGCGGAGCGGCCTCCTCGGCGCCGGGGAAACGCTCCGCGAATCGCCGGCGCAACGGGTCGTCCCCCGTGCCGGGGATGGCCGTCCCGACGATGCCGCGCTCGCCCCAGGCAATGCCACAGCGGCCGATGGCCGTGTCGAACAGCGTGAAGCCGGGTCGGGTCATGTCGCAAGTCTAGCAGATCGTGGACGGTCGGTTGACCCGCGGGCGAGCCGGCTTAGCTGGCGCGCGACCGATCCGATGTCAGGAGCCTGTCCATGCCGGCTGCGAAACCCTTCTCCGACGGCGCTCGTGCGACCGCCCTGGCCCTGATTGGACAGTACGGCGACGACGCCGAGGTCATGGCGGTCATGCGCGCCGCCGAACTGGCGGCGCTGGGGGATGTCGCGGGTCTGGCGCAGTGGGACGAGATCATCGCCTGCATTCTGGCCATCGAAGCGGGAGAGGCCGGCGCACGGGCGATCCAATAGGCTTTGCCGGACTGCAGGGGGGGGATGGCTCCGCGGGTAGGATTCGAACCTACGACCAGCCGATTAACAGTCGGCTGCTCTACCACTGAGCTACCGCGGATCACGCATCTCAGGAAGAGCGGGGGCTATAGCGTCGGCCTTGCGTCGGCGCAAGCGCCTCACACCGGTCGCGCGAACGAAAAAGAGCCC
>JBKJII010000240.1:0-2670 GCA_046598505.1 Caulobacter sp.
CTCTCGCCGCTGATCCCGTTCACCACGGAGGAAGCCTGGACGACGCGGTATCCGGACGTGGGCTCCAACAGCCTGCGGGTGTTCCCGCAGACCCCGGCCGACTGGCGCGACGACGCCGAGGCGGCGCGGTGGGCCAGGGTCGGGCTGGTCACGGGCGTCGTCACCGGCGCGCTCGAGATCGAACGTCGCGAGAAGCGCATCGGCTCGTCGCTGGAAGCCTCGCCGTCGGTGCAGGTGTCTGATGCCGGCTTGCTGGCGGCCTTCGAAGGCCTCGACCCGGCGGAAATTTTCCGCACCAGCAGTGTGAGTCTGACGGCGGGCGAGGGTAGCGCCGCCAGCTTCCGCATGACCGACATGAAGGCCATCGCCGTCGATCCGGCGTCTGCTGACGGCGGAAAATGCGCGCGTTGCTGGCGGGTGCTGCCGGAAGTGTCGGGCACGAGCCGCCTCTGCCTTCGCTGCGACGACGCGGTCGCGGTGTGGGACAAGACCCATGCGGCCTGATACTCAAGCCGCAATGGCCGGGCTTGTCCCGACCACCCATGAACACCGTCGGACGTGACTGTGCATGGGGCCCCGGGACAAGCCCGGGGATGACGGCGTCTGTAGAGGTCCGACAGGGATTGGGCATGAGTTCCGAGATCACTGAAATCCCCGAATCGCCTGACGCCACACTGGTGTCGGCGGACGCGCCCGAGTTCGTCACCGCGACCGTGGAGCCGGCTCGCTCCCAGGGCCCCACAGCCTACGCCCTCGGCCTGGCGGTCATCCTCGCCGACCAGCTGGTCAAGCAGTGGATCCTCTATGGTTTCCAGCTGCCGGTGATCGGCAGCATGCAGGTCATTGGCCCCTTCCACCTGACCATGGTCTGGAACCAGGGCGTCAGCTTCGGCCTGTTCCGCGGCGAGGCGGAGTGGGTGCGCTGGGCGCTGGCGGCCTTCTCGCTTGGCGTTGCGGGCTTCCTGGCGGTGTGGGCGCGGCGGGTCGAGCGACCTCTGCTGGGCGTCGCCATCGGCCTGGTCATGGGCGGCGCGATCGGCAACCTGATCGACCGCGTCCGGTTCGGCGCGGTGGCCGACTTCATCGACTTCAAGGCGCTGCATTTCCCCTGGGTGTTCAACATCGCCGACAGCGCCATCACCATCGGGGTCGTCCTGCTGCTGCTCGACAGCGCGCGACGCGATGTCCGACCCTAAGCCAGTTGCTGTTCGCCTCACTTTTGGCGTATCGAGAGCGCCTGTTGCGGCCGGGGGCGGCCAATTGGCCGAACGGCCCACCCGGAGCCCGAAGGGCTCCGGCCAATTTTAAGCTGGCGCGCGATGGTCGCCGAAACCGGTAGCCACTTTCGGCTATCGCGCGCCTGAGGAGCAAGGCTCGATGATCTCTACCCGCGTCCTGTGCGCCGTTGCGCTGATCGCGTCCGCCGGCCTCGCCGGTTGCACGTCCACATCGAAAGCGCTCGGCATCGCCAAGGTGACGCCGGACGAGTTCCGGGTCGTGACCAAGGCCCCGCTGGTCGTTCCGCCCGACTATTCGCTGCGTCCGCCGGCGCCGGGTGAACCCCGTCCGCAGGAACTGCAGCCGGAGAGCGCCGCGCGCACCGCGCTGGCCGGTCAGGCCGCCGCCGCCCAGCGCACCGACGGTGAGCGTCTGCTCGTCGCCCGCGCCGGCGCCGACAAGGCCGACCCGCTGATCCGCTACGTCGTCGACGATGAATTCGGCGACATCGCCCACAAGGACAAGTCGTTCGCCGACCGTGTCATGTTCTGGCGCAAGGGCGCGCCGGCCACGCCGGTCGCCGCGACCGACGGCTCAGCCCCGCCGGTGCTGGTCGACGCCGCCGCCGAGGAAGCCCGCCTGCGCGCCATCACCGGCGGCAAGACGGTGATCATCTCGCGCGAAAAGTCGAGCTGGGTGAAGCTGCCGGGTCTGTAGCGAGAAGCCTTCTCCCGAAGGGAGAAGGAGGGGCCGGCGCCGCGTAGCGGCATGGGAGGATGAGGGGTTACGGACCCTCATCCGGCATGCACCGTAACCCCTCACCCTCCCATTGCTTCGCAATGGGCCCCTCCCTCTCCCTACGGGAGAGGGATTTCTGCTGAATCGTCCTACACTGCCGCCATGCCCATCCGCCGCCTGCCCCCGGAGACCGTCAACCGCATCGCCGCCGGCGAGGTGGTCGAGCGGCCGGCCAGCGCGGTCAAGGAACTGGTCGAAAACGCGCTGGATGCCGGCGCCACGCGGGTCGAGGTCGAAGCCGACGGCGGCGGGCTGACGCGCATCCTGGTGGCCGATGACGGTTCCGGCCTCTCGCCCGACGAACTCTCCCTGGCCGTCGAGCGCCACGCCACCTCCAAGCTGTTTCCCGACGCCGACGGGACCTGGGACCTGCTGCACATTTCGACGCTCGGCTTCCGGGGCGAGGCCCTGCCGTCGATCGGCTCGGTGGCCCGGCTGTCGATCTCCAGCCGGGCGCGCGGCGCGTCCGACGCTCACGCCATCCTCGTCGAGGGCGGGGCGACGGGCGAAGTCGGGCCTTCCGCCTTCGCCGGTGACCACGGCGCGAGGGTCGAGGTCCGCGACCTGTTCTACGCCACGCCCGCCCGGCTCAAATTCATGAAGTCCGAGCGCTCGGAGGCCATGGCCATCTCCGACGAGATCAAGCGCCAGGCC
>JBKJII010000347.1:0-2927 GCA_046598505.1 Caulobacter sp.
CGTTCCCTGGGGTCCAGAGTCAGAAATGACCTGACGGGCCAAGGGTTCCGGCTTGGTGCGAAGCATGACAGGCTCCGCCGCGACGGCGCAGACCGTCTCGGGACCCGGGGAGCACACCACAATGCAATCACATGCCTACGTCGCCATCGTCACCCTCTTGGCCCTGCTGGCCTATTTCTGGATGGGGATGGGTGTCGCCGGCGCGCGACGAAAATCGGGCATCGCCGCCCCGGCCATGACCGGGGATCCGCTGCTTGAGCGCAGCGTCCGGGTCCAGGCCAATACGCTGGAGTGGCTGCCGATCTTCCTGCCGTCCCTGTGGCTGTTCCATCTGTTCTGGGCCGAGCAGGACCCGAAGAGCTACATCGCCGCCAGCCTGGGCTTCATCTGGATCGCCGGCCGGATTCTCTACGCGCTGGGGTACGTAAAGGACCCGGGCAAGCGCGAGCTGGGCTTCATGATCCAGAGCCTGTCGGCCGCGGTGCTGCTGTTCGGGGCGCTCGGCAAGGCCGTGCTGGCCACCTTCCCAAGTTAGGGCAGGCCCGCCAGAACCGCGCCCTGCCAGATGGCCAGGCCTGTGACCAGCAGGCCGACCATCCAGGTCAGGGCGCGGACCGGCAGCACCTTGGTCATCCAGCCAGCGAGCGGCGCAGCCAGCACGCCGCCGGCGATCAGGCCGCCGACCGACCAGATATGGTCGCGCAGGCCTTCAGCCTCCCAGTGTCCGCTGATGATCGCCGCAACGAAGGTCGCCGAGATGGCGGCCGCGACGAAGAACTCGGCGGCGTTGGTGGTGCCGATCGCCTGACGCGGATCGGCGCCCGAGCCCATCAGGGTGCTGGTGACCACCGGTCCCCAACCGCCGCCGCCCACGGCGTCGAAGAAGCCGCCGACAAAGCCCAGGGGGATTGGCCGCTTCCAGCTCATCACTTTCGGTCGCGTGCCCTTCCAGGCGCGCCAAAGGATCACCAGGCCCATCACGCCAAGCCAGGCGACGACCCAGGGCTTGATCACCTTGCCGTCGATCGAGGTCAGGACGTAGGTGCCCAGCACCCCCCCGACCACGCCGCCCGCCGACAGGTGCAGCAGCAGCTTCCAGCCGACGTTGCGGTAGGCGATGTGCGAGACGGCGGAGGCCGCGCCGGTGAACACCTTGGCGGCATGGACGCTGGCCGAGGCGTTGGCCGGGGGCACGCCGAGCGCCAGCAGCACCGTCGAGGACACCACGCCATAGGCCATGCCCAGCGCGCCATCGACGAGCTGGGCGGCGACGCCCACGCCGAAGAAAATCCAGAAATCCGGACCCATGCCCTCACCGACCCTGTGTTCAGCGCAGGCATGGCAAGGAATGGCGCGTCCGTCACGCGCCAATCCCTGTCGGCCGGATGAGGAATTCTGGCCCGGCGCCTGTTCGAGGCGTCTCCCGCCCGCTATGGCCGCGCCATGACCCTGCCCATTGATCCCGCCCGCTATGGAGCGTTTCTCGCGACCATGGCCCTGATGGCCGTCACGCCCGGTCCGGCGAACCTGTTCGCCATCGCCACGGGCGTTCAGCGCGGCAAGGTTCAGGCGCTGATCGGCGTGGCGGGAATGAACGTTGCGACCCTGGTCTGGTTCGCCGGCGCCGCGCTGGGGCTGAGCGCCCTGATGGCGGCTTTCCCGCAGGCCTTCCGCCTGCTGGCGATCGGCGGCGGCCTCTATGTCGCCTGGCTCGGGATCAGCGCGATCCGGTCGGGCCTGAGGGGCGACGGTGGGCCGTCAACGCGGCCGGAGGTGCACGGCGCCCGCTCGGCCTTCCTCGACGGCTTTTCTGTACAGATCGCCAATCCCAAGGCGCTGCTGTTCTTCTCGGCCGTCCTGCCGCCCTTCCTCGATCCGGGCCGCTCCGTGCCGGTGCAGCTTCCGCTCTATGCGGCGGCGACCATCGGCATGGATGTCTTCGCCATGAGCGCCTACGGCCTGGGCGGCGCGGCCCTGGCCGGGCGAATGAACGAGCCGGGCTTCCGGCGCGTCTACGCGTTGACTGTCGGGCTGCTGCTGATCACTGTTTCGGCGCTGATCCTCACGCGGCGCTGACGTCGGCGACTCCCCCGGGCGCAACCCGCCGGGCCGGCCATGTGTTGTGCACTGAGGGACGATCTGTCCTGGAGCAACGACGATGACCTTCAAGGCGACTGCATTGGCGGTGGCGCTGGTCGCGACGGCGGGCCTGTCCGCCTGCGCCACGGCCACCCCGTACCAGCCGAACGTGCACGGTCAGGCCGTGTCCGGCGGCTTCTCCGAGACCCGGCTCGAGGCCGACCGCTTCCGCGTGAATTTCGCGGGCAACAGCCTGACCTCGCGCGAAACCGTCGAGCGCTACCTGCTGTACCGCTCGGCCGAACTGACCGTGGCCCAGGGCGGCGACTGGTTCACGCTGGTCGAACGCCAGACCGACCGCAAGGCGCGGACCTATGTCGATCCTGACCCGATGGGTCCGTACGGCCGCTACGGCTACTGGCGGCCGTACTGGCGCTACTACGGGCAGAGCTGGGGCTGGCGGGCGTGGGATCCCTGGTATGGCGATCCGTTCTGGGCCGACCGGGTCGACGTCCGCACGGTCGAGCGGTTCGAGGCCTCGGCTGAAATCCTCATCGGCCGCGGCGCCAAGCCGGCCGCCGATCCGCGCGCCTTCAATGCGCGGGAAGTGCTGAGCAATCTCGGCCCGTCGATCGTCCGGCCAACGCCGGAGTGACGGCCTGCATCAATCCCTCCCCCTTGTGGGGAGGGTGGTCCCGCAGGGACCGGGTGGGGGAGTCCGACGCTTCCCCACCCTGGACGGCTCGATCCGGATGGCCCCGCGCTGACAACAGGCCTCCCTCCCCTTCATGGGGAGGGACAGGCCGGCTTGCCGGCCAGGGTGGGGAAGCGTCGGACTCCCCCACCCG
>JBKJII010000411.1:0-2322 GCA_046598505.1 Caulobacter sp.
AGCCGGTGCTGCGCTGGTCTGTGGAAGCCTTGCTGGCTGCAGGCGCGCGCGAGCTGATCGTGGTGGTGGGCGACGGCGGCGATGCTCTGGCCGCCGACGCGCTTGCCGGCCTGACAGTCTGGCGGACCGTTGCCGGCGGCGCGACTCGCGCGCTTTCCGTGCAGGCCGGCCTGCGGGCCATCAACGGCCCGGCGGACGAGCCGGTTCTGGTGCACGACGCCGCCCGCCCCTTCGTCACCCCAGCCCACGTGCAGGCGCTGCTGGAGCCGCTCGACGGCGCGGACGGGGCCATCCCAGCCCTGCCCGTCGCCGACACGCTGAAGCGGGACGGCCCGGCCGGACTGACCACCACGCCCCGTGACGGCCTCTGGCGCGCGCAAACGCCGCAGGCCTTCCGCCGCGACCGGTTGCTGGCCGCCTATGCCGCCTGGTCAATGACCGGAAATGGCAGTGAGCCGACCGACGACGCCCAGCTGATCGAGGCCCATGGCGGCCGCGTCGTCGTCGCGCCCGGCGATCCGATGCTGATGAAACTGACCTGGCCGGAGGACTTCGAGATGGCCGAACGGCTGGCAGGCGCGGCCCGCGTGACCCGCATGGGCCAGGGCTTCGACGCCCACCGATGGGGACCGGGCGAAGCCGTCTGGCTGTGCGGCGTGCGCATCGACCACGACCAGACCCTGGTCGGCCACTCCGACGCCGACGCCGGCCTGCATGCGCTGACCGACGCGATCCTCGGGGCCATCGGCCAGGGCGACATCGGCGACCACTTCCCGCCGACCGATCCAAAATGGAAGGGCGCGTCCTCGGACCTGTTCCTGCAACACGCCGCCGGCCTGGTCGCGGCGAAAGGCGGGCGGATCGTCAATGTCGATGTGACGCTGATCTGCGAGCGGCCGAAGATCAAACCCCACCGCCAGGCCATGCGCGAGCGGCTGGCGGTCATCCTCGGGCTCCCGGTCGACCGGGTCAGCGTCAAGGCGACGACCACCGAAGGCATGGGCTTCACCGGCCGCGGCGAGGGCCTGGCGGCACAGGCCGTGGCGGTGGTGGAGATGCCTGCTTTCTGATTGTCATCCCGGCCGCAGCGCGCGGCGGGGAAAGCCGGGACCCGGTCCAGGACGAGACTCAGACCGGGTCCGGGATCAGCCTGCGGCCGTCCGGGATGACCGTGTAGAATGGCGCGCCGCTACTTCGGCTTCCGTCCCGTCAGCCGCGCGAACGCATCCGCCAGGTTCTCCCGCATCGGGGTCGTCCGCTCACCCATCCGGCGCAGCATGGCGCCGATCAGGTTGGTGTAGTCGTCGGTCCAGGGCCGCACGAGATCGGGTTGCGAGGCCGTCCAGCGCGGGTCTGCCTGGAACAGGGTCAGGGCCTCGGGGGTCCGCCCGATGATCAGCGCGTCCTCGGCCGACTCCCACATCGACGGCGAGTTGCTGGGCGGACGGTGCTCCTGCAGCAGGGCGTAGCCGCCGGCCGCCTTGGCCACCGCCATGGCCGGCGCGTTGAGGTCGAGGTTGCGGTTCGACAGGTGCAGGATCAGCACCCCGTTCGGCTTCAGATGGGTCATGTAGGCCTTCACCGCCTCGACCGTCAGCAGATGCGCGGGCACCGCGTCGGATGAGAAGGCGTCGATCAGCAGGATGTCGAATTCGTCCTTCGGCTGCTTCTCCAGCGTCAGGCGCGCGTCGCCGAGCACGAAATCGACCAGCCCCTTGGCGCATTTGGTGGTGTAGTCGAACTCCCCGCTCTCGTGGGAAATCCTGATCACCAGCGGGTCGATCTCGAAGAAGGTCAGATGGTCCGTCGGCCGTACATAGCCGGCCACCGAGCCGGTTCCGAGGCCGACCGCGCCGATCCGCACCGACGGACGCGCGGCTTGGGTGGCGGTGAACACCTGCCCGATCGGCGTCTCGGTGGCGTAGTAGACCAGCGGCCGGCAGTGATAACGCGGATTGACGGCCTGGGCCCCGTGCAGGGTCGTGCCGTGGGCCATCAGCCGCACCTCCCCGCCGGAGAAGCTGGCCAGTTCCTCGGGCGGGACCGGCGAGGTGCGCGGCACGATGAGCCGCGACTGGCGCAACACGCCGAAGAAGCTGCGGTCGGTGCGGATCACATCGACACGGTCGCCCACGGCGTTGGCCGACAGCAGCAGCGTGACCATCAGCGCAAACATGAACAGCGCGCGCTCGCGCATCATGAAGACCGTCACTGTCGTCGCGGCCAGGGCCATCTTGACGGTCAGGGTCGGGCCGACCTTGCTGACGGCGACGGCCGCCAGCAGCGCCGCCAGCACGCCAACCGCGACGAGGAAGATCTGCA
>JBKJII010000425.1:0-2962 GCA_046598505.1 Caulobacter sp.
CTCCCGTGCGAACCCGCGCCGATCCCCGCACGAGTCGAGAGAGCCGAAAATGTCCGTCAGCCCGGTCAAGATGGCCGACGCCATCCGCGTCCTCTCCATGGACGCCGTTCACGCCGCAAAGTCCGGCCACCAGGGCGCGCCCATGGGTCTGGCCGATGTCGCGACGGTGCTCTGGACCAAATTCCTGAAGTACGACGCCAGCAAGCCGGACTGGGCCGACCGTGACCGCTTCGTGTTGTCGGCGGGCCACGCCTCGATGCTGATCTACAGCCTGCTGCACCTGACCGGCTCGAAGGCCGTGACGATGGAGCAGATCCGGAACTTCCGTCAGTGGGGCAGCAACATCGCCGGCCACCCCGAGTACGGCCACACGCCAGGCGTCGAAGTGACCACCGGTCCGCTGGGACAGGGTCTCGCGACGGCCGTCGGCATGGCCATGGCCGAACGCTCGATGAACGCGCGCTATGGCGACGACCTGGTCGACCACCGCACCTGGGTCATCGCCGGCGACGGCTGCCTGATGGAAGGCATCAGCCATGAGGCCATCAGCCTCGCGGGCCGGCTGAAGCTCAGCAAACTGACCGTGCTGTTCGACGACAACAACACCACCATCGACGGCGCCGCGACCATCGCCGAGACCGGCGACCAGGTGGCGCGGTTCAAGGCCGCCGGCTGGGCGGTCAAGGCCGTCGACGGCCACGACCACGGCAAGATCGCGGGCGCCCTGCGCTGGGCGACCCGGCAGGACAGGCCGACGATGATCGCCTGCAAGACGCTGATCTCGAAGGGCGCGGGGGCCAAGGAGGGCGACGTCCACGGTCACGGCTATTCGCTGTTCGACGAGGAGGCCACGCTGGCCCGCAAGGCCATGGGCTGGCCGCTGCCGCCGTTCGAGATCCCTGAGGACATTGCCGCCGCCTGGGCAAAGGCCGGCCGCCGAGGTGGCTCGCCGCGCCGCAAGTGGGACAAACGCCTGAAGGACAGCGGCAAGGCCGCAGATTTCACCCGCGCCATGAAGGGCGACCTGCCGGCCGGCGCGTTCGAGGCGCTGCAAGCCCACATCGCCAGACAGATCACCGATCCTGTGGCCAACGCCACGCGGGCGCACAGCGGCTCGGCCTTGTCGGTGCTGATCCCGGCGATCCCGGAAATGATCGGCGGCTCGGCCGACCTGACCGGCTCGAACAACACCTACGTCAAGGGCATGATCCCGTTCGACCTGCCGGACTACGCCGGAACCTACGTTCACTACGGTGTGCGCGAACACGGCATGGCGGCGGCGATGAACGGCATGGCGCTGCACGGCGGGGTCATCCCCTACAGCGGCGCTTTCATGGTGTTCTCCGACTACAGCCGCGCGGCGATCCGGCTGGGCGCCCTGATGGGCGTGCGGGTCATCCACGTGATGACGCATGACTCGATCGGCGTCGGCGAGGACGGCCCGACCCACCAGCCCGTCGAGCATCTGGCCGCCCTGCGCGCCATGCCAAACCTGCTGGTGTTCCGTCCGGCCGACGCGGTCGAGGCCGCCGAGGCATGGCAGGTCGCCCTGCAGCACAAGACCACCCCGACGGTGATGGCCCTGTCGCGCCAGAAGACGCCGGTCGTCCGCACGGTCGCCAGCAAGACCAATCTGTCGGCCAAGGGCGCCTACGAACTCGCCGCTGCCGAGGGCGGCGAGGCCCAGGTCACGATCTTCGCCTCGGGCACGGAAGTCGGCGTGGCCATGGCCGCGCGTCAGCTTCTGCAGGCCGGGAGCGTGCCGACCCGCGTGGTGTCGACGCCCTGCTGGGAACTGTTCGAGCAGCAGCCGCCGAAGTACCGCGCCGACACCATCGGCAAGGCGCCCGTGCGGGTGGCGGTCGAGGCGGCGGTCAAGTTCGGCTGGGAGCGGTTCATCGGCGAGGACGGCGTGTTCGTCGGCATGACCGGCTTCGGCGCCAGCGCCCCGGCCGAGCGGCTCTACAAGGAATTCGGCATCACCGCCGAAGCCGTGGCCGAGGCCGCGAAGGCGAAGCTTTAGGGACAGACACCGTTCGGTGTCTGTCCCCCTTTGTCATCCCGGATGGCCCGCGGTGCGAGCGATCGGCCTGGGTGACAGCCTGAAACAATCCGGCGACCTTCCGCAAAAAGCCGGTGACCATCGCCTGTCAGGGTGGCGGCAAGACAATCGGATTGGGGAGCGATCCAATGACATCTTCACGCACGCGCGCTGCCTTGCTGGCCGGGGTCCTGGCCCTGTCGGGCCTCTCCCCGGCGATGGCCCAGTCCCCGCCGCCGGCCGTTGCGCCTGCGCCTGTTGCGCCGCGTGAGGTGGCCGGACGTGTCGCCAGGGCCATCGAGGATCTCTACTTCGACGCGGCCAGGGGCAAGTCAGTCGCTGACGGGTTGCGAGCGGAGGCCGCGACGGGCGCCTTCGATGCCCTGACCGATCCGCGGGACCTGGCCACGGCCCTGACCCGTCGCCTGTCGCCGATCGATCACCACTTCAACGTCGGCTGGTCGGCCGGGGACGCCGGACCGGGGCCGGGCGGTCCGGGCCCGCAGGTCCGCCGGGGTCCGGGTCCTGGTGGGCCAGGCGCTCATCAGGCCGATCCCTTCGAGCGGCGCGGCGCCTGGGGCTTTCGACGGGTCGAGATTCTGCCGGGCGGCATCGGCTACGTCGACATGCGCCAGTTCGCCAACTTCCAGCCGGGCGACGACGACGCCCCGGCCCGGGCGGCGGTCGAGGCGGTTCTCACCCTGCTGACCAGTTCCGACGCGGTGATCATCGACCTGCGCGAGAACGGCGGCGGCTCGCCGGCCATGGTCGGCTATCTGGTCAGCGCCTTCACCCCCAAGGACGCGAAGATCTACAATGTGTTCCACAGCCGCGAGGGGACTGAGGAACACATTGTAGATCTTCGCGTCCTTGGGGGTGAAGGCGCTGACCAGATAGCCGACCATGGCCGGCGAGCCGCCG
>JBKJII010000426.1:0-3000 GCA_046598505.1 Caulobacter sp.
GGCCATCTTGACGGTCAGGGTCGGGCCGACCTTGCCGACGGCGACGGCCGCCAGCAGCGCCGCCAGCACGCCGACCGCCACGAGGAAGATCTGCACGGTCGTCAGCCTGCCCTTGCCCCAGGGACGGGCCAGCACCGACAGGGCCAGAACCAGCGGGTACTCGACCACCGAGCTGAAGATCACCGGCGCCAGGAAGGCGTTGAACGAGCCGCCGACCACACCGCCCAGCGACATGCAGAGGTAGAACTCGGTCAGGTGTTCGGGATCGGGCCGCCGCGCGACCAGGGCCTGGTGGCAGATCAGGGCCGTGAGGAAGAAACAGCCCAGGTGAATGAAGATCTGCAGCTCGATGGCGTTTGAGCCGAACTGCAGCGTCGCGGCGCAGGCGGCTACCGCGGCGGCCTGGAACTGAAGCGTCCCGGCCTTCGGAAGCACCGGTCTGGTCTGGAAGGCGATGATGAAGGTGACGAGGTACAGCGCCAGCGGCGCGACCCACAGGAACGGCGCGGAAGCCACGTCGGTCGCCTGATGCTCGGTGTCACGGCCCACCTGGCGACCGACGTGGCTTCCGCGCCGTTCCTGTGGGTCGCCAGGTGGGCCGTGACACCGAGCATCAGGCTGGACGGAATGGCGGCGAGGGCCACCCAGATCGTCCGCTCGCGCCAGGTCGGCGTCGGGGTCAGCTTGACCGGGGCGGCGGTTTCGCCGGTCGGCAATTCGGAGCGCTTCCAGACCATCACCGCCAGCGAGGCGAGGATCAGCACGAACACCCAGTAGCCGCTGCTCCAGGTCCAGCGCTGGGTATGCAGGGTCAGCAGCGGCTCCATGACGATCGGATAGGCCAGCAGCGCCAGCAGGCTGCCCAGGTTGCTGGCGGCGTAGAGGCTGTAGGGCTCGGCCCCGCCCTCCCCGCGAAACACCCGGGCGTGCCAGGCCTGCACCAGCGGCGCGGTGGCCGACAGGATGGCGAACGGCAGGCCGATCGACAGGGCCAGCACGGCCAGCAGCCAGAGCGCGGGATGGTTGGACGACGGCTCCCCGGCCAGTGTCGAGATGCTCAGCGGAAACAGCGTCAGCCCTGCAACCACCAGCGCGCCGATGTGCACCGCGATCTGCCGCCGGACCTGCGGGATCTTCTGCAGAAAGTGGGCGTAGCCGTAACCGATCAGCAGGGCGATCTGGAAGAAGGCCATGCTGGTGTTCCACACCGCCGGCGAGCCCCCGAGCAACGGCAGCACCAGCTTGGCGACCATCGGCTGGACCATGAACACCAGCGCCGCGCTGGTGAACACCGCGACCACGAACAGCGGCGGCGTGCGGACGGCGGCGGCGGGAGCAGTCTCGATCGTATCGGTCATGGCTCGAATCGGCTTGTCAGTGGGAAGGACAGGATGTTGGTCTGCGTCGTTAACAATTGACCAACCTTCGGAGACCGTCGGTATGTTCCCCCTCGAGATCGTCACGCATGCCCGGTTGCTGATCGAGGAGGTGCGCGACCGGCATCTGCGGATCGTCACGGCGGAAAGCTGCACCGGCGGGCTGGTGGCCGGCGCGATCTGCTCGATCTCCGGCGCCTCGGACATCTTCGACCGGGGGTTCGTGACCTACACCAACCGGGCCAAGGAAGAGATGCTGGGCGTGCCCGGCGACATGCTGGCGGACTTCGGGGCGGTGTCGGAGCCGGTGGCGCGGATGATGGCCGAGGGGGCGCTGGCCAACTCGCGGGCCCACATCTCGGTGGCCATCACCGGCGTGGCGGGACCGGGCGGCGGGTCACCGATGAAGCCGGTCGGGACCGTGCATCTGGCGACGGCGCGCAGCACGGCCGGCATCCGGCACCGGCATGAGCTCTACGAAGGCGAAACCCGCGAGGAGATCCAGCTGGCCGCCGTAGCGACCGCGTTGGCGATGCTGCGGGAGGCGATTTAGCCTGATCCTCCCCAGCTTGCTGGGGAGGGGGACCATCCGAAGGATGGTGGAGAGGCAGCGCCGACCAAGCCGGAAGGACCGGAATTCAGGATGGGGCCGATCGCATTCGCGCCGCCCCTCCATCGGCTCCGCCGGTCCCCCTCCCCGCTTCGTGGTGAGGATTTAAGCGCCCCCGTACAGCCCCTTCGCCCGGTCATCGAAGCACTGGATCAGGCGGTTCACGGCGTGGTCGAAGTTGGCGTTGAGGATGCGGTCGAGGAAGGCCAGCTTGAATTCGAAGTCGATCTCGAACTCGACGCAGACGCCACCCGGATGATCCACGAAGCGCCAGCGGTTCTGCAGCTTGCGGAACGGGCCGCTGAGCAGGTTGACCTCGATGGTCCGCTCGCCGGCATCGCGGCGCACACGGGTCGAGAACCGCTCCTTCAGGAACGAGAAGCCCACCGCCGCCTCGGCATCAAGCAGGGTCACGCCGCCGCCGGGGTCCTGGCGGTTCCAGACCCTGAGCGCCGTGATCCAGGGCACGAATTCCGGATAGCGCTCCACGTCGCCGACGAGCTGGAACAGCTGGTCGGGCGTGTAGGGCAGGATGCGGGTGAGCCTGTGTTTCAAGGAAATCCAAACCGCTCATCCCGGCGAAGGCCAGGACCCAGATGCAAGCACGGAATCGGCTCACGAATTCAAAATACCCCGCTCTTTGATCTGGGTCCCGGCCTTCGCCGGGATGAGCGGATGATTTGCGGAATCTAGCGGGCTTCGAGCGCTTCGCGCGCGGCCTTGAGCTGTGCGAAGTCCTCGCCGGCGTGGTGCGAAGAGCGGGTCAGGGGGCTGGCGGAGACCATCAGGAAGCCCTTGGCCCGGGCGATCGCCTCATAGGCGGCGAACTCGTCGGGATGAACGAACCGGTCGACGGCGGCGTGGCGGCGGGTCGGCTGCAGGTACTGGCCGATGGTCAGGAAATCGACGCCGGCGCTGCGCATGTCGTCCATCACCTGCATGACCTCCTCCTTGGTCTCGCCCAGACCGACCATGATGCCGGACTTGGTGAACTGGTTGGGGTCACGCTCCTTG
>JBKJII010000197.1:0-4201 GCA_046598505.1 Caulobacter sp.
GCGGTTCGAGACGGGGACATGTACCGCCTTCGGTACGTGTCCCCGGCAGCTTTAGCGGCAGGGGACACGCACTGAAGTGCATGTCCCCGCTCAGCCCGGCTCGATGACCCGGATCTCCGGCCAGCGCGTGCGCGCCGAGGTGGTCGTCTTGACCCAACCCTTTGCCAACCCCCGGCGCGGGTTCGGCCGCAGGGTCATGGCGAACAGGTCCTCCAGCCCGAACGGCGCATGGATGGTCAGGCTGTCATTGGCCTCCAGCCTCACCCCCACGCCGAACGCCGGCGCCACGAACCGGGTCAGGGCCTCGGCGCTGCTGGACAGCGGTTCGTAGGGCTCGCCGAAATGGTCCTCGAACCACAGATGCACCCGGGCCTGGTTGCGCACCTCGACCAGCGCGTCCAGCGGCGCCGGGAACAGCGCCGCGGCGCGCTTGATGAACAGGTCCTCGGCGTCCCAACTGGTGTCCGGGTCGAAATAGATCACGTCGTAGTCGCGCACCCCGTAGTCCGGCTCGCGCCCGGTCAGGTGGTTCCAGACCCGCTGGTAGACGGCGCCGGAGACGATCATCCAGTCCGGCAGGTCCAGCTCGCGGGCGAGGGCTAGCACCGTCATCATCGACGGCGCGGCGCGGAGGATGTCCTCGAGGCGGCGTTCGAGCGTCATCGGCCCCTCATCGGCCAGGCGTGGTCGAGCGGTCCGTGGCCGGCGCCGAAGCCGGGTGCGCGCAGCATGGCCTCGTGGACATAGCTCCAGGCCCGGGCGACGGCGGCGGTCAGGTCCAGCCCCTGGGCCAGGCCGGTCGCGCAGGCGCTGGCCAGGGTGCATCCGGTGCCGTGCGTGTGCCGGGTCTCGATCCGCTCGCCCTCGAAAGTAGTCTCGCTGTCGCCGGTCATCAGGATGTCGATGACACGCTCGCCGGCGACGTGGCCGCCCTTCATCAGAACGGCCCTCGCGCCCATCGCCAGCAGGGCTTCGCCGGCGCGACGCTGGCCGTCGACGTTATGGACCGTCAGGCCGGTCAGGGCCTCGGCCTCCGGCGCGTTCGGCGTCAGCAGGGCGGCGCGGGGGATCAGCAGGCGCTTTACGGCCTGGATCGCCGGGGTTTCGAGCAATGAAGCGCCGCCCTTGGCGATCATCACCGGATCGATGACGGCGGGAATGCCGACTGCGCTGTCCAGAACACGCGCCACCCGTTCGACGGTCGCGGCGTCGCCCAGCATGCCGGTCTTGATCGCGTCGGCCCCGATGTCCTCCAGCACCGCTCGCGCCTGCGCCTCGATGATGTCCAGCGGGATCGGATGCACGCCGGTGACGCCGAGCGTGTTCTGCACGGTGACGGCGGTGATCGCCGTGGCCGCATAGCCGCCCAGCGCCGTGACCGTCTTGATGTCCGCCTGGATCCCCGCGCCGCCCCCGCTGTCGGACCCGGCGATGATCAGGACGCGGCCGAGGGGGGAATCGGAGGAGGGCATGAGGCAGTTGTAGCGTCCGGGGATGAGGCTCGCTAGCTGATGGCCGCCTGAACCCTCAGCGCCTGGACTGTCTCGCGGACGTCGTGGACGCGCAGACCGGCTACACCTGCCCGCGCGCCCGCAAGCGCCGCCGCGAGAGAGCCGCCGAGGCGGTCGGCTGGGTCGGTTGCGGTCGGGTCGATGACGGCGATGAACCGTTTGCGACTGGCGCCCAGCAGCACCGGAAATCCGTGGGCGACCAAGCGGGGCAGGGCGGCGATCAGGGCGAGGTTGTGCTCCAGCGTCTTGCCGAAGCCGATGCCCGGGTCGAGCCAGATTCGGTCGTGGGCCACGCCGGCGGCCATGACCACATCGGCGTGGGCCAGCAGGAAGTCCTCGACCTCGGCGACCACGTCGTCATAGCACGGCGCGTCCTGCATCGTGCCGGGCTCGCCCAGCATGTGCATCAGCACGACCTGGCAGGCGAGCTCGGCGGCTACGGCCGGAGCGTCCGGCGATCCGCGCAGGGCGGTGACGTCGTTCCAGATCGTCGCGCCGGCGGCCACGGCGGCGCGGGCGACGGCGGGTTTCAGGGTGTCGATGGAGATCGGCACGGCGCTCTCGGCGCGGATCGCGCTGACAAGCGGAATGACCCGCGCCAGCTCTTCGGCCTCAGGCACGGGCGCGGCGCCCGGGCGGGTCGACTCGCCCCCGATGTCGAGGATGTCTGCCCTGTCAGCGATCAGCTTGCGGGCGTGGGCAAGGGCATGCTCGGGCGCCAGATGCCGCCCACCGTCAGAGAAGCTGTCCGGCGTGACGTTGACGATGCCCATGACGAGGGGAGACGTCACTCAGGTGCTCCCCCAGAGGGGAGGATCATTACTCCGCGTCCCGCGCCACCACGCCGTCGGGGCGCGGCGAGAGGGGCACCGAGGCGTTCGGGCCGCTGGGGCGCTTTTGCTCGGGCTCGTCGCGGTTGGGCATGACGCCCTTGAGGATGTTGGTGATCTCCTCGCCGCTCAGGGTCTCGAATTCCAGCAGGCCCTTGGCCACCTTGTGCAGGTCGTCGATCTTTTCGGTCAGGATGCGGCGGGCTTCGTCCAGGCCTTCCTGGACCAGCCGTTTGACCTCGCCGTCGATCAGCCGGGCGGTCTCTTCCGAGACGTTCTGGGTGCGGGCGACGGAGTGGCCGAGGAACACCTCTTCCTGGTTGTCGCCATAGGCCACGGTGCCCAGCTTGTCGGAATAGCCCCACTGGGTGACCATCGCCCGGGCCAGACCCGTGGCGGCCTTGATGTCGCTGCTGGCGCCGGAGGTGATGTTCTCCTTGCCGAAGATCAGCTCCTCGGCGACGCGGCCGGCCATCATGATCGCCAGGCGGCTGGTCATCTGAGCGTACTTCATCGAGTAGCGGTCGCCCTCGGGCAACTGCATGACCATGCCCAGAGCGCGGCCGCGCGGCACGATGGTCGCCTTGTGCACGGGGTCGGCGCAGGGGACGCTCATGGCCACCAGGGCGTGGCCGCCCTCATGATAGGCCGTGAGTTTCTTCTCTTCCTCGTTCATGGCCATCGAGCGACGCTCGGCGCCCATCATGACCTTGTCCTTGGCCATCTCGAAGTCGTCGTGGGTGACCATGCGGCGGTTCTTGCGCGCGGCCAGCAGGGCGCCTTCGTTGACCAGGTTGGCCAGATCGGCGCCGGAGAAGCCGGGGGTGCCGCGGGCCAGGGTGCGGACGTCGACATCGGCGGCCAGCGGCACGTTGCGCATGTGGACGCGCAGGATCTTCTCACGGCCGGTCACGTCGGGGTTGGGCACGACGACCTGACGGTCGAAGCGGCCCGGGCGCAGCAGGGCGGGGTCGAGTACGTCGGGACGGTTGGTCGCGGCGATCAGGATGATGCCTTCGTTGGCCTCGAAGCCGTCCATCTCGACCAGCAGCTGGTTGAGGGTCTGCTCGCGCTCGTCGTTGCCGCCGCCGAGGCCCGCGCCGCGGTGCCGGCCGACGGCGTCGATTTCATCGATGAAGATGATGCAGGGCGCGTTCTTCTTGGCCTGTTCGAACATGTCGCGCACGCGGCTGGCGCCGACGCCGACGAACATTTCCACGAAGTCCGAGCCGGAAATATAGAAGAAGGGCACGCCCGCCTCGCCGGCGACGGCGCGGCCCAGCAGGGTCTTGCCGGTGCCGGGGGGCCCAACCATCAGGGCGCCCTTGGGAATCTTGCCGCCCAAACGCTGGTACTTCTGCGGGTCCTTCAGGAACTCGACGATCTCGGTGAGTTCTTCCTTGGCCTCGTCGACCCCGGCCACATCGTCGAAGGTGATGCGGTTCTTGTTCTCGGTGAGCATCTTGGCCTTGGACTTGCCAAAGCCCATGGCCCCGCGCGCGCCGCCCTGCATCTGGCGCATGAAGAAGATCCAGACGCCCACCAGCAGCAGGATCGGCAGGCTCTGGACCAGCAGGCCCACCAGGCCGCCGCCCATCTGCTTGACCTCGATGTCCGCGCCCTGGCCTTCCAGCCGCTTCACCAGGTCGTCCTGGTTGTTGGGGGTCATGGCGCCGAAGGTCTTGCCCGCGGCGTCGGTCACCTCGACGCTGGGGCCGCGGATCGTGGCCTTCTTCACCTCGCCCGAGGACACCTTGGCCAGCAGCTGGCTATAGGTGATCTGGCCCGAGGCGGCCGCGTGGCCGCCACCGGTCATCATGCTGTAGAGCCCGATCAGGACGACGACGATGACGCCCCAGA
>JBKJII010000324.1:0-2521 GCA_046598505.1 Caulobacter sp.
GACCAGCCAGGAGATCACCTACATGGTCCTGCGCGACACCGGGGCGAGCCTGTATCTGTTCAACATCGAGACCGGCCGCCAGGAGACCCTCGGCAAATTCCCCGGCATGGTCTTCGCGCCGCGCTTCTCGCCCGACGGCGGCCGCGTGGCCTTCTCCGTCGAGCGGGGCGGCAACGCCGACATCTGGGTGATGAACCTGGCCAGCCGGGCGCAGGCCAAACTGACCTCCGATCCCGGCATCGATACCTCGCCCAGCTTCTCGCCGGACGGCTCGAAGATCGTCTTCAACTCCGACCGCGGCGGCAGCCCGCAGCTCTATGTGATGGACGCGAACGGCGGCGGCGCCCGACGCATCTCCTACGGCCAGGGCCGCTACATGACCCCGGTCTGGAGCCCGAACGGCGACTTCATCGCCTTCACCAAACAGACGGGCAGCACCTTCCACATCGGGGTCATGCGGCCGGACGGTTCGGACGAGCGCATCCTGACCACCAGCTATCTCGACGAAGGCCCCACCTGGGCGCCCAACGGGCGGGTGCTGATGTTCTTCCGGGAAACGCCGGGCGGCTCGCCGCGTTTGTGGACCGTGGACATCACCGGACGGATTCTGCGGCCGGCGCCCTATCAGGGTTCCGGTTCAGATCCCGCATGGTCCCCGCTGCTCAACTAAGCGGGGATTGTGGTTGTTCCGTCGCAGACTGACGCCATTGTGAGGTCCAGTCAGAGATTTAGGTCGCGTAAGACACCAATCTGGCGTCACTATTGACGTGATAGATCATTCTGGGAGGAGGAAGCTTATGAGCTTCGACGCCAAACACGCCGTTAGACTGGCGCTTGTTGTCGCCGCTGCCGCATCGATGGCCGCCTGCGCCACGAAGCCTGTGACCGAGCCCGGCCCGACCGGCGGCCCGACGACGACCGGCCCGGCCGGCCCGCGTCAGCCCGGCGGCTACGGTGGCGTCGATACCCGCGCGATCCCCGGATCGGTGCAGGACTTCGTCATCAACGTCGGCGACTTCGTCTACTTCGACCTCGACAGCTACGAGATCCGCTCGGACGCCATGCCGGTGCTCGACGCCCAGGCCAACTGGCTGCGCCAGTACCCGGGCGTTAAGGTGCGGATCGAAGGCAACTGCGACGAACGCGGCACCCGCGAGTACAACCTGGCCCTCGGCGCCCGCCGCGCCAACGCGGTGCGCGACTACCTCGCCAGTCGCGGCGTGGCCTCCAGTCGCATCGTGACCCTGTCCTGGGGCAAGGAACGTCCGGTCGATCCGGGCTCCAACGACGAGGCCTGGGCGCGCAACCGCAACGGTCACACGGTCATCGTCGAGGGCGCGCGCTAACGCACCCCCGATTGCTGCAAAGCCGGGAGGGGGCCGCTGCCTGCGGTCCCCTCTTTGCATTTTGGCCCCGCGCCGTAATTTCGACGCCGCAACAGACGCATCCTGAGAGCCATGAAGCGCAACACCCTCCTCGCCGCCTTCGCCGCCCTGACCGTGTCGCTGGGGGCCGCCGCCGCCTGGTCGCAGACGCCGATGCCCGACCCGCTGGACGACCGCTCCGTGAGGCGGCTCGAAAAGATGGAGAAGGTGGTTCGCGAGTTGCGCTCGATTGTCTTCCAGGGTCGTGACTCCGGAAAGCCGGTGGTGGTCATGCCGGCGGAAACAGACGCGCAGATCCAGGCCCTCACCGACCGGGTCACTGACCTGGAAGAGACCCTGACCAAGCTGAACGGGGCCAACGACTCCCTGTCCTATGAACTGCAGCAGGCCCAGAAGGCGCTGCGTGTGGCCGAGACCAGCAACCGCGCCCTGGCCGATCGCCTGGCCGCGCTGGAAGCCCGTACGGCCCAGGTCGAGACAACCCTGGCCAGCCAGCAGACCGCCGCCGCGACGGAAGAGGAAGCCGCCGCCACGGCGGGCGATCCGGACGCCGACTTCGCCAAGGCGCGCCAGTTCATGCTCGATGGCGACTACGATTCCGCCGAGGTCGCCTTCCAGGCCTTCGTGAAGCGTTACGGCGACGGACCGCGCGGCCCCGAGGCCCGCTACTGGCTCGGCAAGACCCTGTCGGTGCGCGGGGCCAACCCGGAAGCCGCCGGCGCCTTCATCGGCGCCATCCGCGGCTGGCCAAAGACCCCCTGGGCGCCTGACGCCACGCTGGAACTGGCCCGTTCGCTTGTGGCGCTGAAGAAGCTACCGGACGCCTGCCAGACGCTCGATGAACTGGGCCGCCGCTACCCCAAGGCCCCACCGTCCGTGATGAGCCGCGCCGCTACGGTGCGCAGCCAGGCGAAGTGCGCGGCGTAAACGGGCGTGGTTCGAGACGCGGGTCTTTGCAGACCCGCTCCTGACCATGACGTTTGTTTGTGCGTCCCACCCAATACCGTCATCCTGAGGAGCCCGCGCGAGCGGGCGTCTCGAAGGACGCAGATTCGTTGCTGCAATCGGTTTTCCCCATTCTCGACCGTCGCCTGAGGCGCGCCTCTGCGGCGCCGCTGGCTGTGGCCTTGTCTGGC
>JBKJII010000466.1:0-1501 GCA_046598505.1 Caulobacter sp.
CGGCGCGTTCGAGCTGAACTACTCCAGCGACATCGACATCACATTTTTCTACGAACCGGAGCGCCTGCCGCTGGCCGAGGGGGTCGAGGCCGGCGACGCGGCCGTGCGCATCGCCCATGGCGTGGCCAGGACGCTGCAGGATCGCACCGCCGACGGCTACGTCTTTCGGGTCGACCTGCGGCTGCGCCCCGATCCGTCATCGACACCGCCCGCCGTGCCCGCGCCGGCGGCCTTCACCTACTACGAGTCCGTCGGCCAGAACTGGGAGCGGGCGGCCTTCATCAAGGCGCGCGCCGCGGCCGGGGACGTGCCGGCGGGCGAGGCGTTCCTCGCGGAGCTGCTGCCGTTCGTCTGGCGCAAGAACCTCGATTTCGCGGCCATCGCCGACATCCATTCGATCAAGCGCCAGATCCATGCCTGGAAGGTCGATGACCGGCTGACCGCCAAGGGCGCCGACCTCAAGCTCGGGCGGGGGGGCATTCGCGAGATCGAGTTCTACGTCCAGACCCAGCAGCTGATCCTCGGCGGGCGCCATCCGGATCTGCGGTCCAACCGCACGCTTGACGCCCTGGCGGCGCTGGCGGCGGCCGGGCACGTGACACAGGCGGCTGCGGCCGAGCTGACGACGGCCTACCAGGCGCTGCGGGCGCTGGAACACCGGGCCCAGATGCTGGCTGACGACCAGACCCACAAGTTGCCCGAGTCCGATGCTGACCGGAAACGCGTCGCGGCGCTGTGGGGGTACGACAACCTGCGCGGCTTTGACGCCGCCGTCGGCAAGATGCTCAGGGGTGTCAACGCCATTTACGGAGACCTGTTCAAGGGTGAGGAAGCGCTGTCGTCCCGGTTCGGCAGCCTGATCTTCACCGGCGTCGAGGACGATCCCGAAACCCTGGCGACGTTGAAGCGGATGGGATTCTCCAACCCTCCGCAGGTGTCGACGACGATCCGCCGCTGGCATCACGGCCGCATCGCCGCCACGCGGACCGAGCGCGGCCGCGAACTGTTCACGCGGCTGGCGCCCCGCCTGCTTGACGCTGTGCAGGCCACCGGCGCGCCGGACGCCGCCTTCAACCGGTTCGCCGACTTCTTCAGCGGTCTGTCCTCAGGGGTTCAGGTGCAGTCGTTGTTCCTCGCCCAGCCGAAGCTGTTCGGGCTGGTGGTCGAGGTGATGGCCTATGCGCCTCAGCTGGCCCAGACCCTGGCGCGGCGGCCTGCAGCGCTCGATGCGCTGCTCGATCCGGCCTTTTTCCAGCCCTTCGAGACCGGCCAGGGCGAGGCCTGGTTCCGGCGGACCTTGGCGCAGGCCGACGGGTTCGAGGAGATCATGGACGCGGCCCGCCGGGTCCATCGCGAGCAGGCCTTTCGTGTCGGCGTGCAGGTGATGAGCGGTACGGCCAGCGCTGCCCAGGCCGGGGCCGCGTTCGCCGAGCTGGCCGACCTGTGCATCCAGGGGCTGGCGACCGCCGCGCTGGCCGACACCGAGCAGCAGGGCGGCGCC
>JBKJII010000492.1:0-3813 GCA_046598505.1 Caulobacter sp.
TAGCGCGCGATCTCATCGCCGGACGGTTTGCGCGCCCAGCCGGGATTGACCACGACCTGGGCCGCCGCGGCTGTTGCAATCCCTGCGGCCATCGCAAATCCGGCACTCATCCAGCGCATCGCCCACCCCCGCCAACTCGACCCACAGTGGCGCCAACCCGCCCGGCTGCAAAGTGCGCACTCCCGGGATGACCGACGCCGCGCGCGCCGATATCATGCACGCATGACCGACGCCGACGCGACCGCCCTGACCGCCGCCCCGCCCAGCCTGGGCGACAAGCCCGTGCGGCTCTATCTCGTCGACGGGTCGGGCTACATCTTCCGCGCCTACCACGCCCTGCCGCCGCTAACGCGCAAGTCGGACGGCCTGCCGGTCGGGGCGGTGCAGGGCTTCTGCAACATGCTGTTCAAGCTGTTGCGGGACATGAAGGAAGATGCGCCGACCCACCTGGCGGTGGTTTTCGACCAGTCGGAGAAGACCTTTCGCAACGACCTCTACCCCCTCTACAAGGCCCATCGTCCGCCGGCCCCGGAAGACCTGGTCCCGCAGTTCCCGCTGGTGCGCGAGGCGACGCGGGCGTTCGGTGTGCCCAGCCTGCAGCTGCCCGGCTACGAGGCCGACGACATCATCGCCGCCTATGCCGACCAGGTCAGCGCGGCCGGCGGCGAGGTGGTGATCATCTCGTCCGACAAGGACCTGATGCAGCTGGTCAACGACCGGGTGTCGATGCTCGACACCATGAAGAACGTGCTGATCGGGGCCGAGCAGGTGTTTGAAAAGTTCGGGGTGGCCCCGAACAAGGTCGTCGAGGTCCAGGCCCTGTGCGGCGACAGCGTCGACAATGTGCCCGGCGCGCCCGGCATCGGGGTCAAGACGGCCGCCCTGCTGATCAACGAGTACGGCGACCTGGAGACGCTGCTGGCCCGGGCCGGCGAGATCAAGCAGGAGAAGCGCCGCGAGACCCTGATCAACTTCGCCGACCAGATCCGCCTGTCCCGCCGGCTGGTCCAGCTGGACCTCAACACGCCGCTGCCCGAGCCGCTGGAAGACCTGGTGGTGCGCGATCCGGACCCTGCGGTGCTCGGCGCCTTCCTCGAACAGATGGAATTCCGCGGCCTGTCACGTCGGGTCGGCGAGGCGGCGACCGGCAATGGCGCGGCGCCCACCCCGCTGCCGAAGATGGGCGCGACCCCGACCGGCGCGACCGGCGACGCGGCGCCCGTTGTCCCCCAGGAGATCGACACCAGCCGCTACGTCTGTGTCCGCGACCTGCCGACCCTGGCGGCCTGGGTCCAGCGGGCGACCGAGATCGGCGTGGTCGCGTTCGACACCGAAACCGACGCGCTCGGCTCGGCGACGGCGGGGCTCTGCGGCGTGTCACTGGCCGTGGCCCCGGGCGAGGCCTGCTACATCCCGCTCGGTCACTGCGAAAAGGAAGAAGGCCTGTTCTCCGAGGGTGGCGGCGGCGATCTGACCCAGATCCCGCTCGCTCAGGCCATTGCGATGCTGAAGCCGCTGCTCGAGGACCCGGCGGTGCTCAAGGTCGCCCAGAACGCCAAATACGACATCGGGGTGCTCAGCCGCTACGGCATCGACGTCGCCCCCATCGATGACACCATGCTGATCAGCTACGTGCTCGAGGCCGGCCTGCACGGCCACGGCATGGACGAGCTCAGCGAACTATGGCTCGGCCACAAGCCGGTCCCGTTCAAGCAGGTCTGCGGCACGGGCAAGAGCGAAATCAGCTTCAAGTATGTGGCGCTGGAGCCGGCGACGGCCTACGCGGCCGAGGACGCCGACGTGACCCTGCGGCTGTGGAATGTGCTCAGGCCACGGCTCGGGCGTGAGGGTTTGCTGACGGTCTACGAAACCCTGGAACGCCCCCTGCCCCCGGTGCTGGCGCAGATGGAAAACCACGGCGTCCGCGTCGACCCGGACCTGCTGCGCCGGCTCAGCCACGAGTTCTCGGTGCGGATGGTCGAGCTGGAGGGCAGGGCGCACGAGCTGGCCGGCCACCCGTTCAACCTCGGCAGTCCCAAGCAGATCGGCGACATCCTGTTCGGCGAGATGGCCATCGAGGGCGGGAAGAAGACCGCGTCCGGTCAGTGGGCCACCGACGTCGACGTGCTGGAGAAGCTGGCCCTCAACCACGACCTGCCCCGCACCCTGCTGGACTGGCGTCAGCTGTCCAAGCTGCGCGGCACCTACACCGAGAACCTGATCGCCGCGATGCAGCCGGGCACCCACCGCGTGCACACCTCCTACAGCCTGGCCGCGGCCAACACCGGCCGCCTGGCCTCGACCGATCCCAACCTGCAGAACATCCCGATCCGCACCGAGGAAGGCCGCAAGATCCGCAAGGCCTTCATCGCCGATCCGGGCAACGTGCTGATCAGCGCCGACTACAGCCAGATCGAGCTGCGCCTGCTGGCCCATGTGGGCGACATCGCCCAGCTCAAGCGCGCCTTCCGCGACGGGCTGGACATCCACGCCATGACCGCCTCGGAGATGTTCGACACGCCCATCGAGGGCATGCCCAGCGAGGTCCGCCGCCGGGCCAAGGCGATCAACTTCGGCATCGTCTACGGGATCAGCGCCTTCGGCCTGGCCAACCAGCTGGGCATCGACCAGTCGGAGGCCGGCGCCTACATCAAGACCTATTTCGAGCGCTTCCCCGGCATCCGCGACTACATGGACCGCATGCGCGCCGAGGTGCGCGAGAACGCCTATGTCACGACCATCTTCGGGCGGAAGATCAACATCCCGGATATCCGCGGCAAGGCTGTGGGCATGCGCCAGTTCGCCGAGCGCGCGGCCATCAATGCGCCTCTCCAGGGCGCTGCGGCCGACATCATCCGCCGGGCCATGGCGCGGATCCCGGCCGCGCTGACGGATGCCGGCCTGTCGTCGCGCATGCTGCTCCAGGTGCACGACGAACTGGTCTTCGAAGCCAGCCACGACGAAGCCGACGAGACCATTCGCGTGGCCAAGGCGGTAATGGAGAAGGCCGCCGAGCCGGCGGTCGACCTGTCGGTGCCGCTGGTGGTGGAAGCCCGTGCGGCGAGCAACTGGGACGAGGCGCACTGAGGGGCGGCCTCAGCGGAGAAAGGGCGTCACCTTTGTCCGCAGCAGGCTGATCAGCGCAGGGTCCATGAATGCGTAGTTGTCCGGAATATCGAGGCAGATCACCCGGGATCGCGTCAGCCAGGCGCCGAAACGCTTCGAGAGTTTGGCCTTCTGAGCCCGCTCCATCACGAAGACGAGGTCGGCTTCTTCGACCATTTCGGCCGTCAGTGGCGTATCTGCGTCGGGATTGAGCCCCGCCGAAGAGACTTCGAGGTCAGGCCAGGTCGCGAACAATTGTTCTGCGGTCGGGCTGCGCAGCCGGTTTCGCCCACAGATGAACAAGACCCGCTTCACGTTGCGGGCCGGCCGGCTTCGAACGGATTGATCACCTTTACGCCCAAGGCCTCGAAGTCGCGCACGTTGCGGGTCGCCACGGTCAGGCCGTGAACCTCCGCCGTCGCAGCGATCAGGGCATCGATCAGCAGGTCGGGAGATTTGCGGTGCATGAGCTTCGCCCAGCACCGGAAAACGGGGCCATCCGCCGGTATGACGCTGAAACTGGCCTCCAGTTCGCGCAGCCAACTTTCAATCTCTTCCGCCTTGTGGGGGTTGTTGGCGCGGGTCATCTCTGCACCGCGCTGTATTTCGCCGAGCGTTGTCGCGGACAAATACAGACTGCCCTCGGGACAGGTGCGCAACCAGGCCATGACCGCGCCATGCGGCCGCGCCTTGTGGGTCTCCGAAATG
>JBKJII010000083.1:0-8107 GCA_046598505.1 Caulobacter sp.
CTGCTCGGCCGCGAGGGAGACTTCGCCACGCTGAACGCGGCGCTCTGCGACGGTCTGGCCGACGGCGGCATCGACGGCGCTGACCCCGAGGTACTCGAACACCTGAAGGCCAGTATCATCGATCAGGTCCGCATCGACCAGCCGCAGTACAGCGGCCTAAGGACTCTGGTCGAGGGTTCTTAGCCGCAGCAGCGGTGAGAAGGCCGGGCTCAGCGTCGCCACCAGCAGCCCGACACAGGCGACCGCCAGCGTCTCGCGCACTCCGACCGCGCTTGCCAGCACGCCGCCGATCGCCGCGCCGGCCACGAAGCCCGCCCCCCTTGCGACCTGAAAGATGGCCCCGACCCGGCCCAGGGCGTCCGGCGCAATCAGCGTCTGTTGCAGGCTGGTCGTCGGGATTATGGCCGCCACGCCGAAGGCGTCGCCGAGCAGCTGCGAAGCCATCAGGAACAGCATGCCCATGACCGGATCAGCGGGCGCCAGCGGGATCAGGAAGAAGGACAGGGCTGCGATCGCCCCGCAGACGATGATCGCCGGCCCGACACCGAGCACCCGCGTGCTCCACGGCGCCATGACCGCGCCCAGCAGAGCTCCAACGCCGCCCACCGCGATGGTCACGCCGAGGATCGCCGGGGACATGAGCAGGGTCTTCAGGGCGAACAGGGCGTAGAGGCTGCCGAAGAAGGCGAAGAACACCATCTGCAGCGTGAACATGAGCAGCAGCGGCCGCACGCGCGGTTCCGCCATCAGGGTTCGCCAGCCGAACGTCAGGTCGGCGGCCCAGTGCTGCTTTTCGGCAGGCTCCGCCGCAAGCGTCTCCTCCGCCCGCACGCCACCCAGGAACAGCGCCGAAACAAGGTAGGTCACCGCGTCGATGGCGATGGCGAACGGCGCAGTGAGAACCTGGAACAACACCCCGGCCAGCGCCGGTCCACCAATCTCGGCCGTCGACTGGGTGACGCTCAGCTTGGTGTTGCCCTCCATCAGGTCGTCGGGGCCGATAACCGAGGGCAGGAAGGCCCGGTCTGCCAGGTCGAACAAGACGGTCGCTCCGCCGACCAGGGCGGCGACGACATAGAGCTGCTCCATACCGAGCAGGTGCAGCCAGGCGGCGACCGGCACGGTCATCAGGATCACGAACCGGAACAGGTCTGAACCGATCAGGATGGTCCGCCGGCTGGTCCGGTCGACGAAGCCGCCGGCCACGAGACCGACCAGCATGCCCGGCCCCATGGCCATGGCGGCCAGAATGCCCAGCTGGGCCGGTTTTGCGTCGAGGGTCAGGACGGCGGCGAGCGGCAACCCTTCACGGGTAATGCGCGCGCCGAAGGCAGAGACCGCCTGGGCAGTCCATAGTTTCAGGAAGTCGGAGTGGCGCCAGAGGTTGGCCATGCAGGAATGCCTTGGCCTGTCAGTCGATGCGATGGACGGGAGACGTCTTCACCGTGACGGTCTCGGTGATCGGCGGCGCGAGTCGGCCGTACATCTGCCGCCCCAGCAGCACCGACACCCGCGCCTGGGCGTCTGTCTCCAGATCCCCGTAGAACAGGTTGTAGGGCGCGACCTTGAGCCGGTCGGCCCAGCCGCGCGCGGCGCGGAAGGCGGAGGATCTGGGCTTCGAGACTTCCAGGAAACCATCGACGCAGCGGGTACGAACCTCGCGCTTGAGGAATGGCGGTTGCACCCCCCAGCCCATGCCGGTGGCGTTTGCGGCGCCGATATTCTCGCGCTCCTCGACCGGTGCGTCGCCCAGGGCGCCGGTCAGCGGATTGACGCACAACGCCGCCCGGTCGCCGAGTTCGATCAGCGTTCCGTCCGCCTCCCAGACCAGCGCCCGCTCCTGCATCTGCCGCCGATCGCCATCGGGCGGCGTGGCCCAGGCGACGATGCAGTGCGCCTGCGCTCGCTTCGAACAGGCCGGAACGACAGCGTCAGCGCCGTGGCCGGCCGCCGGAATCACGGTCTCGATCAGATAGACCCCGGCCAGTCGGGCGCGCAGGGCAGGGTCAGGCGCGATCTCCTCGCGCAGTAACCGTTCGGCCAGCAGGCCACCCTGCTCCACCCCGACCAGCACCAGCGGTCGGCCGGTGTCGTGACGCGCACGCCAGTTCCGGAACGCGGCCAGCACGTCACGGTAGGCGAAAGCGCGGGCCGCCCGGGCGTCCTCGCGCAGGGTCATCTGGGAATACAGGCTGGCCTGCCGATAGCGTGGCGCGAACATGCGTCCGACCCGCGCGAACGGGCCGGCGTAGTTGGGCAGCATGACCCGGTCGAGCAGCCGCGCGGCGTCCTGGTCGCGGAAGGGCGCGTTCCAGTGTTCGCCGCCGTCGTAGGTCGTCGGGTGGATAAAGAAGACGTCGGCCGGCAGGGCGGGCGTCGGGCGCTCGTCGATCGGCAGCGCCCAGGCCCGCGCCTCGCCGTAGTTGGGCGCCTTCGGCGGGGAATAGGCCAGGAAGGGCACCTTGGGATCGAGCCCCGTGCGCAGGATGTCGACGCGGAACGCGAACGCGGCCACCGCCAGCAGCACCGCCAGCGCCGCGGCCCCCAGGATGATCCAGCGTTTGAATCCCGTCACGCGCATGGGCAGAGCGTTACACGAGGGAGCGGTGGAGCGTAAATGCCTTCTCCCTCCTCCTCCGGGAGGGAGAACTACCGGTAGGGATCCGCCGCGTTCAGGTAGTTGCCGATGTAGTCGCCGATGCCGTCCTCGAGCGGCGTCATCTGGCCCGGGTAGCCGGCCTCGCGCAGGCGGTCCATCTTTGCTTCGGTGAAGTACTGGTACTTATCGCGGATCGAGGTCGGCATGGCGATGTATTCGATCTGCGGCTCGCGGCCCGCGGCCTTGAACACGTTCTCGGCCATGTCCCTGAACGACCGCGCCTTGCCTGAACCCAGGTTGTAGACGCCGTTGACCTGCTCGCTCTCGCTCAGCCACTGGACCACATCCGCCACGTCTCGGACGTAGACAAAATCGCGCAGCTGGCCGCCGTCCTCGTAGTCCGGGTTGTGCGACTTGAACAGCTGGACGCCCTGCCCCGCCCGCACGTGCGGCCAGATCTGCGAGGCGACCGACTTCATCGACGCCTTGTGCTCCTCGTTGGGGCCATAGACGTTGAAGAACTTGAGGCCGACCCACTGGGGCGGCGCGTAGTCGCGCGCGGCCTGGCGGGCGGCGAAGACGTCGAACAGGGCCTTGGACCAGCCGTAGGTGTTCAGCGGCCGCAGGACCTTCAGCGAATCGACGTCGTCGCGATCCTCGAACCCCTGGGCTCCGTCGCCATAGGTGGCGGCCGAAGACGCGTAGACGAACCGGCGCTGGCGGTCGGCGCACCAGCGGTAGAGGTCACGGGACAGGCCGAAGTTCTGGTGGATGATCTTGTCGGCATCGGGCTCGGTGGTCGAGCTGATGGCGCCCATGTGGACGACCATCTCGACGTCCTGCCAGCGCTTCTCCAGCCACTCGAACATGTTTTCGGGGGCCACGAAGTCGCCGATCGGATGCTTCGAGAGGTTCTTCCACTTGCCGAGGTCGGCCGCGCCCAGCCAGTCGCAGGCGACCAGATCCAGCGCCGGATCCTCGGCCAGTCTGGCAATGATGTTGGAGCCGATGAAGCCGGCCCCGCCGGTGACGAAAACAATGCGGCGGGCCATGGGTCAGGCTTTCTCGATCAGGCGGGCGATAGCGGCGGTGGTGGAATAGCCCTCGACGATGGGCGCGAGCTTCACCTCGCCACCCCACGAGGCGACGAGGTCGTGACCGACCACGCCCTCAACGGTGTAGTCGGCGCCCTTGATCAGGACATCCGGCCGGGCGGCGATGATCAGGGCCACCGGCGTGTCTTCGTCGAACGGCGCAACGAGGTCGACAGAACCGAGACCGGCCAGAACGAGGGCGCGGGACTCCAGGTCGTTGACCGGCCGGCCCTCGCCCTTGAGCTCGCGCACCGAGCGGTCGCTGTTGACCCCCACGATCAGCCGGTCGCACCAGGCGCGGGCCTGGGACAGGTAGGCGACGTGGCCCTTGTGAAGGATATCGAAGCAGCCGTTGGTAAAGCCGACCTTGAGGCCCTGGGCGCGCCAGGCGGCGGCTTTCAGGGCCATCTGGCCGGCGGTGACCACCTTGGCTTCGGCCGGCGCCATGTGAGCGGCGATCTCTGCCTCGATCAGATCCTGAGGCGTGGCGACTGCGGTGCCGGCCTTGCCGACGACGACGCCAGAGGCCAGCAGAGCGAAGGCCACGGCGTCCGCGGGATCGGCCCTGGCCGCCAGCGCCAGCCCGAGGGCCGCGAGCGCGGTGTCCCCGGCGCCGGAGACATCGAACACCTCGCGCGGCCTGCCCGGGAAATGGCGCACCGGCTGCCCGCGCACGGCCAGACTCATGCCCTTGGCGGCGCGGGTCACCAGCACCGCTTTCGCCCGGGACAGATCGAGCGCCCGAATCAGGGCGGCTTCGACCTGTTCATCCGTCTCGGTCGGCAGATCGGTAGCTGACGCCAGTTCAGCGGCGTTCGGCTTGACGATGTCGGCGGCGCCGTAGCGCGCGAAGCTGCGGGCCTTGGAGTCGACGATCAGCACCGCGCCGGATGCCCTGGCGGCGGCGAGGCAGGCCTCGATCACGGCCGGCGTCACGGCGCCCTTGCCGTAGTCGGACAGCAGGATCGCGCCGGCGTCACCGGCGGCATGGCGCACCGCCGTCACCAGTCGGGTCTCGGCGTCCTTGCCCGCGGGCCGGGAATCCTCGGAGTCGACCCGCAGCAGCTGCTGGCCGGCAGCGACGTAGCGGGTTTTGACCGTTGTCGGTCGGCCGCGCTCGGCGACGAGATGGCCCTCCATGCCGACTTCCGCGCCGATCAGGCCGAGCGCCTCATTGGCCGCCGGGTCGTCGCCGATCACCCCGGTCAGCGCCGCAAGCCCGCCGAGGGCCGCCACGTTGCGCGCCACGTTGCCGGCGCCGCCCAGCATGGTCGTCTCGCGACCGCGCGCCAGCACCGGCACGGGCGCCTCGGGTGAGGTGCGGTGAACCTCGCCGTAGACGAACCGGTCGATCATCACGTCGCCCACGCAGGCGACGCGGACGCCCGAAACGGCGGTCAGCAGTGACTGAAGGGAAGCCAGATCCATGGTGTCAGGGTGTGAGCGTTGACGTGGGGGCGGTCAAGACGGCGCGGTCCGTCCCTCGAGACGGGCCCGCCGGCCGCTCCTCAGGGTGACGAACAGGAAGAGCATTCGCAAACCCCCGTCTTGCTGAGGAGCAAGCCCGCGGGGATCGCGTCTAGAACCACGCAATCGAGCGCTGATCCAGTGCGGCCCCGGCGCCGTAGACTGCCCGTGACCCAGACGGCCTCCCCCTACGGCAATGCTCCAGCCATCCTCTGGCTCCGCCAGGATTTGCGTCTTGCCGACAACCCTGCACTCGCGGAATCGGTGGCCGGCGGGCGGGCCGTGATCCCTGTCTATGTTCTCGACGAAAGCCACGGCGCCCGCAGCCTTGGCGGTGCGAGTCTCTGGTGGCTGGACAAGTCCCTGAAGGCCCTGGCCGCCGATCTGGAAGCCCTTGGGTCCCGGCTCATCCTGCGGCGCGGCGATCCCGCGCATCAGCTGAACGAGATCATCGCCACGACCGGCGCGACGGCCGTTTGCTGGAACCGGCTCTACGACAAGCACGCGGTGGCCCGGGACAGCGCCATCAAGTCCGACCTGACCGGTGACGGAATCGACGTCGTGTCCTGCAACGGCAGCCTGCTCAACGAGCCCTGGACGGTGAAGAACGGCGCCGGCGAGCCCTACCGTGTGTTCACGCCCTACTGGCGCGCCGCCCGCGCCAAGCTCGTGGACGTCGGCGAGCTGCCCGCGCCGACGGCCCTGACGGCGCCGGATGCCTGGCCCGACAGCGATACGCTGGACGACTGGGCGCTCCATCCGACCACCCCTGACTGGTCGACCGGCTTCTCGGGATGGTCGCCCGGCGAGGCCGGCGCCGTGGACTTGCTGGACCGCTTCCTGTCCGGCGTTATCGACGGCTACAGCGCCAATCGCGACCTGCCGGGCGTCGAGGGGACCTCGCGCCTGTCGCCACACCTGCATTTCGGCGAGATCGGACCCCGTCAGGTCTGGCGCACGGTTCAGGCTGCAGCGGTCCGCGGCGAGGCCCCCGAAAGTCAGGCCGACAAATTCCTCGCCGAGCTGGGCTGGCGTGAGTTCAACCACCACATCCTGTTCCACTGGCCGGACCTGCCGACCGCCAACTTCAAGCCGGCCTTCGACCCGTTCGCCTGGCGTACCGACGTCGAGGGTTTGCGCGCCTGGCAGACCGGCCGGACCGGCTATCCGATCGTCGACGCCGGGATGCGCGAGCTCTGGACCACCGGCTTCATGCACAACCGCGTGCGGATGATCGTCGCTTCGTTTCTGATCAAGGACCTGATGGTCGACTGGCGCGAGGGCGAGGCTTGGTTCTGGGACACGCTGGTCGACGCCGATATCGCCCAGAACGCCGCCAACTGGCAGTGGGTCGCCGGCTCCGGCGCCGACGCCTCGCCGTATTTCCGCATCTTCAACCCTGTCACCCAGGGCCAGAAGTTCGACGCAGCGGGCGCCTATGTGCGTCGCTGGGTTCCGGAACTGGCGGGGTTGCCGGACGACGTCCTTCACGCGCCGTGGACCGCCTCGCCGCTCGATCTGCGACAGGCCGGGGTGACGCTCGGAACCACCTACCCCCATCCCATCGTTAACCACGCTGTCGCCCGTGACCGGGCGCTGGCTGCCTACGCCGCCGTCAGGAGCGCCGCATGAAGATCGCCGTGATTGGTTCGGGAGTCGCGGGTCTGGGCGCCGCATGGGCGCTGGAAGGCCTGCACGAGCTGGTGCTCTACGAGGCTGACGACCGTCTCGGAGGCCACGCCAACACCGTGACCATCGACTACGACGGCGCGGCGATCGACGTCGACACCGGCTTCATCGTGTTCAACGAAGAGAACTATCCCAACCTGCGCGGCCTGTTCGGGGCGCTCGACGTCGAGACGCGGCTGACCGACATGAGCTTCGCCTGCGCCGGCGGCGGGGTGGAATGGTCGTCGAACTTCCCGCGCGGGGTGTTCGCCCAGAAGCGCAATCTGCTGCGGCCCGACTTCCTCGGCATGCTCAACGATATCCGCCGTTTCTACGCTGTGGCGCGCTCGGACCTGTTGCGCGGCGACATGGAGGACGTGACCTTGAGCGCCTGGCTGAAGCTGCGTCGGTTCGGCGGCGGCTTCCGCGACCGGTTTCTGCTGCCGATGGGCGCGGCCATCTGGTCGACGACCGAGGGCGGCATCGGCGACTTCCCGGCTGAGAGCTTCCTGCGATTCCTGCAGAACCACGGCCTGCTCCAGTTCAAGCCGCCGCAATGGCGCACCGTCATTGGCGGCAGCCGCGCCTATGTTCGCAAGATCGGCGCGGCGCTCGGCGACAGCGTCCGTCTGAACGCAAGGGTGGTCGAGGTTCGCCGCACCGACGCCGGCGTGGTCGTGCGCGACCATCGCGGCCATGAGGATCTGTTCGACCAGGTGATCCTCGCCTGTCATGCGCCCGAGGCGCTCGGCATGCTGAGCGACGCTGACGGAGAGGAGACGGCCCTGCTGTCGGCCATCCGCTATGCGCCGAACCGGGCCTACCTGCACCGCGATCCCAGCCTGATGCCCAGCCGCGAGCAGGCCTGGGGAAGCTGGAACTACGTCACCGATTCCGGTGGAAAAACCGCGCCTTACGTCACCTACTGGATGAACAATCTGCAAGGGCTCGACGCGACGCGGCCGTTGTTCGTCAGTCTCAACTCGCCTGAGCCAGATCCTGCGCTGACCTTCGGGGCCTATGACTACGAACACCCCCAGTTCGACACCCCCGCCCTCGCGGCCCAGCGCCGGTTCGGTCGGATCCAGGGCCGCGGCGGTGTCTGGTACGCCGGGGCCTGGCTCGGCTACGGCTTCCATGAGGACGGTGTGACTTCAGGCGTGAAGGCGGCACTGGCGCTGGGCGGCCATGCCCCCTGGGCCTTTGTCGATCATCGGGTCGCCAGCCTGAACGAAACCCCCGCCCCGTTGGCGGCCGCCGCATGACGGCGGCCCTGTAT
>JBKJII010000161.1:0-3900 GCA_046598505.1 Caulobacter sp.
GCCAAAGCGGGCAGCCTCGCCGAACGCCGCTCTTTGAGGCGGGGGGAAACGGGAGGCACTCCAATGAACAAGTTCATCGCCGAGTTCATCGGCACGCTTGTGTTGGTATTGTTCGGCTGCGGTGCGGCCGTGTTGGGTGGCATGGAACATGTCGGGCAGCTGGGCATCGCCCTGGCGTTCGGGTTCGCGATCGTCGCCATGGCCTACGGCATCGGGCCGATTTCGGGCTGTCACGTCAATCCGGCGGTCAGCCTGGCGGCCTTTGTGGCCGGGCGCATGTCGGTCAAGGATTTGGGCCTTTACTGGGTGGCGCAGTTCCTCGGCGCGCTGGCGGGGGCGGCGCTCCTGATGTTGCTGGCCAAGGACGGCGCGGCCAGCGGCCTGGGCCGCAACGGTTGGGGTGCCGGCTATCTGGGCGAGTACTCGATGCAGGCGGCGCTGATTTTCGAGATCGTGTTCACCGCCATCTTCGTGATCGTCATCCTCGGGGTCACCGGCGAGAAGGGCCAGGGCGCCTTCGCCGGGCTGGCCATCGGCATCACCCTGGCGGTGATCCACATCGTCGGCATCCAGGTCACCGGCGTGTCGGTCAATCCGGCCCGCAGCTTCGGGCCTGCGGTGCTGGTCGGGGGCGAGGCGCTGTCCCAGCTCTGGCTGTTCATCGTCGCCCCGGCCATCGGCGCGGCGATCGGTGGCGCTCTGTACCGCTTCAATCTGCTGAAGGCTTAGGACTTTCCTCTCCCAAAAGGAGAGGGGGACCATGCGGAGCATGGTGGAGAGGGAGACGCCGGTGGATGTTCGCCTATCACCGGCTTCTCCCTCTCAGTCACCGCTCCGCGGCGACAGCTCTCCCTCCGGGAGAGCGTAGAGACTTCACATCCCCTCGGCGCCGCGCTCGATAGAGAGCACGCCGGTGCGGGACAGTTCCACCAGACCCAGCGGCCGCATCAGATCGACGAAGCTGTCGATCTTCGACGGCGCGCCGGTGATCTCGAACACGAAGCTTTCGGAGGTTGTGTCGACCACCTTGGCGCGGAAGATGTCGGCCACGCGCAGGGCCTCGACCCGGTCGGTCCCGCTGCCGCGCACCTTGACCAGGGCCAGCTCGCGCTCGATGCCGCGCGGGTCCCGCGTGACGTCATGCACCCGGCGGACGCTGATCACCTTGCTCAGCTGAGCCTCGATCTGGTCCAGCACATGCGGCGCGCCGCGGGTGACGATGGTGATGCGGCTGGTGTGGGCGTTGCGGTCGGTCTCGGCGACCGTCAGGCTCTCGATGTTGTAGCCCCGGGCCGCGAACAGCCCGACCACGCGGTGCAGCACCCCGGCCTCGTTGTCCACGAGCAGGGCGAAGGTGGCGAGGTTCTCGGTCTCGTCCTTGTGGGAGAGATCGTAGGCGGAAGCGGGCTGGGGATCGGTGGTCATGTTTTTCCTTAGACCAGCCTGCGTCCTGCATCATCAATGACCTTGCCGATGTCGGCGCCGTCATCGGGCAGGATCATCTCGTTGTGCGCCTTGCCTGACGGGATCATCGGCAGGCAGTTCTCGTTCTTTTCGACGCGGCAGTCGAAGACCACCGGGCGGGGACTGTCGATCATCTCGAGGATCTTCGCGTCCAGCTCGGCCGGGTCGCTGCAGCGGATGCCGACGGCGCCGTAGGCCTCGGCCAGCTTGACGAAGTCGGGCAGGCTTTCGGAGTAGCTGTGGCTGTACCGCTCGCCGTGCAGCAGCTGCTGCCACTGGCGGACCATCCCCATCCACTCGTTGTTGAGGATGAAGATCTTGATCGGCAGGTCGTACTGGATCGCCGTCGACAGCTCCTGGATGCACATCTGGATCGAGGCTTCGCCGGCGATGTCGATGACCAGGCTGCCGGGATGGGCCAGCTGCACGCCGATGGCCGCCGGCATGCCGTAGCCCATGGTGCCGAGGCCGCCGGAGGTCATCCAGCGGTTCGGCTCCTGGAAACGGTAGTGCTGGGCCGCCCACATCTGGTGCTGGCCGACCTCGGTGGTGATGTAGGTGTCGCGGTCCTTCGTCAGCGCATACAGCCGGTCGATGGCCTGCTGCGGCTTGATCGTCGTGTCGTTGGTGCGGAAGCTCAGGCACTGGCGGGCGCGCCAGCCGTCAATCTGCCGCCACCAGTCGTCCAGGGCGTTGCGGTTGGCCTTGAGGCCCTCGGCCTTCCAGGCGGCGATCAGGTCGTCGAGCACGCTGCCGGCGTCGCCGACGATGCCGATGTCGACGCGGACGTTCTTGTTGATCGAGGAGGCGTCGATATCGATGTGGATCTTCTTGCTGCCCGGCGAGAAGGCGTCGAGCCGGCCGGTGACGCGGTCGTCGAACCGCGCGCCGACGCAGATCATCACGTCGCAGTCGTGCATGGCGTTGTTGGCCTCGAACGTGCCGTGCATCCCCAGCATGCCCAGCCAGGCCGGGTCGGCAGCCGGAAAGGCGCCCAGGCCCATCAGGGTCGAGGTGACCGGTGCGCCGGTCATGGCCCCGAAGGCGCGCAGGCTTTCGCTGGCCGCCGGGCCCGCGTTGATCACGCCGCCGCCGGTGTAGAAGATCGGCCGGCGGGCCTTGGCTATGAGTTTCGCAGCCTCCAGCACGCGGGCCGGGTCGCCCTTGGTGCGTGGCGCGTAGCCGTGGCTGAAGCGGACTTCGTCGGGAGACTGATAGGTCCCCTTCGAGAACTGCACGTCCTTGGGGATGTCGATCAGCACCGGGCCGGGACGGCCGCTGGTGGCGATGTGGAAGGCCTCGTGGATGATCCGCGGCAGGTCGCCGACGTCCTTCACCAGGTAGTTGTGCTTGGTGCAGGCGCGGGTGATGCCGACGGTGTCGGCCTCCTGGAAGGCGTCGGTGCCGATCAGGTGGGTCGGCACCTGGCCGGTGAAGACGACCATCGGAATGCTGTCCATCAGGGCGTCGACGATGCCGGTGATGGCGTTGGTCGCGCCCGGGCCGGAGGTGACCAGCACCACGCCCGGCTTGCCGGTGGAGCGGGCATAACCCTCTGCCGCATGGGTGGCGCCCTGTTCATGCCGGACCAGGATGTGCCGCAGGCGGTCGCCGTTCCGTTCGGTGTCCTGGAACAGCGCGTCATAGATCGGCAGCACAGCCCCGCCCGGATAGCCGAACAGGGTGCTGACGCCCTGATCGACAAGCGCCTGAACCACCATCTCGGCGCCCGTCATCTCGCGGGCGGCGGTGGTTCCGGTCGTCTGGGTCTTGGTGGTCGGGGCGGTCATGGCGGGCTCTTGAGGTTCGAAATCGGGCAATAAAAAAGGCCCGGAAGGGGCCTGGATGCGCGCGACCGGCGACAACGTGACGGATCAGGTCACGCCGCTGTCGGCCGCTCGGTAAGTACGATGATCGTATTGCGCACGAAGATTGCTCCAAATCGCGTGACTTGCAGATGCCACGCTACGGCTTGGGCGTCAAGGAACCGTTGAGCGCAAGGAATTGCCCCCAGGCCGCCTCCGGGTCGGTTTCGGTAAGCTTCGGCCAGTCCGGGGTCTGGTTGCGCAGCCAGGTCAGCTGCCGCTTGGCGTAGCGGCGGGTCTCCTGGCGGGCGAGGTCGGCGGCGGCCTCCAACGTCAGGTCGCCGGCCAGATGGGCCGCCAGTTCCCGCACGCCGACCGCCTTCATGACGGGCAGCAGCGGATCGAGATCGCGGTCCAGTAGCGCGCGCACCTCTTCCAGCGCGCCGGCGGCCAGCATGGCGTCGAACCGGGCGTCGCAGCGGGCGTAGAGATCGGCGCGATCGGGCACGATGGCGACTGCCTGCCAGGCGTCAGGCTCCAGCGCCGACGCGGTGTCGGCCTGCCAGGCGGAGAGCGGGCGTCCGGTGGCTTCGAGCACTTCCATGGCCCGTTGCAGCCGCATCCGGTCACC